>NZ_MAQZ01000015.1:0-3368 GCF_001756285.1 Frankia sp. CgMI4 | reverse complement strand
CTCGTCATCCACCCGACCATCATCGACCAGGCCCCGCCCGGCCGTCAGCACCATCGCCACGATCAACCCCTCCCTACCCGCCATACCTAGCCTAGACTGACGATGACCTCTGTCTCACATCATCTTGGCAGGTAGGGCAACGAGCCGCCTTGCAGCCGTGATCGCAACCGAGTCGGGTTCGGGATTCGCCGAGTGCCGCGCGACCGGAGCGATCAACCTCTATCAGTCGTCTTGGCATTCGCGTTGCCGGCGTAGCCGGCTCGACGGATCTTCGCGTGGGCCGGTTCGACAGACACGGTCGGGCCGTTGACCTGCAGGTTTAGGTTCGCATTAGTGCTGGTTGGGTGCACATCGCAGCACTGACCAGGCATGCAACGTAGTAATTGCAGTCTGATCCGTCAAGCTCAGCGGTGACCGAGATGGTAACGTTTTGTCATAGTGGAGATCATTTCTGGGGTCGATCCCGTCTGGTGGCTCCTGCTCGACGGATGGGACCAGAGCCTGCAGACCGTCGGGCGCAGCGTCGAGACCCGGACCGCGTAGCGCAAGGCCGGCGTGGCGTTCGTCAACTGGCTCGCGGCACTGCCGCCGGCGCCTGCCGGCTGGACACCGCCGCGGACTGGCGTCGAGCGGCGCGCGGCCCGGCGCGCGGCCGCGGACGCCGGCGCCGAGCAGATGCCGACATACCGGCCGGGCGCGGCAGACGAGATCAGCCGGCAGCACGTCGAACAGTTCCTGATCTCCTTCGCGACCGAGCGGACACCGCGATGCCCGGACGGACGATCCGGCTCGACGGTGAATCAGGCGTTCCGCTCGCTCCAGCAGTTTTTTTGTGGCTGCTCGCCGAGGAGGAGCTCGACGCCTCGCCGATGGAGCGCATGGAGCCCCCCAAGATCGGCGAGCGGGTGAAACCGCTGCTCGTACTCGACCAGCTGTCCGCCCTCGTCGCCGTGTGYAAGGGCAAGGATTTCACCAGTCGACGTGACGAGGCGCTCGTGCGCGTCTTCGCGGACTCGGGCGGCCGTAGAAGCGAGGTCGCCGGCCTGACCGTCGCCGACGTCGACCTCGGCCGCAAGCGCCTGCTCGTCACCGGCAAGGGCGACCGACAGCGACACATCGCCATCGGCGCTCAGACCGCGCTCAGCCTGAACCGGTACCTGCGGCGCGGCCACCACCGACATGCCACTCTGCCCGCGCTGTGGCTGGCCGGCCGAGGCACCGCGATGACACCGTCGGGCGTCTACCAGGTGGTACGGCGCCGCGGCCGCGAGGCCGGCATCGACGTCCACCCCCACCTGTTCCGCCACGCGCTCGCCGACGCCTGGCTCTTTGCCGGCGGCGGAGAGCAGACCCTCGCCGACCACATGGGGTGGAGCACCACGCAGATGGTCCGCCGCTACGGCGCCGCCGGCCGGTCGCGGCGCGCTCAGAACGAGCACGAGCGCCTCGGCCTCGGTGATGCCTGCCGGCTGATCAGCCCCCGTCGCGTCAGCTAGCCGGCGGGTCCAGAGGGTGCCGATGCCCGGCGATCCATGCGAGGACTTCGTCCTCTTTCGACGAGCGGTAGTTCACGCCGACACCAGCGGAAACGCCTCACCTCACGACTCGTCCTCCTGCCCTCTGAGGTCCTGCGGGACCGGGAGCGTCAGCTTCCGTACGCCGGCCTGGGTCAGCGAGTAGAAGAAGGGCCCCTTCTCCTCGACCAGCGGCTCGATCTTGCCCCAGTGCTGGACGACCATGCGCAGCATGTCCCACCGGGACATGCTGCCGCTCTTGGTCAAGAAGAGGCCCTTCACCTCGCTGGCCAGGAAGATCTGCTTCTCGACGGCGCGACACCGGATCATGTTGTCGCGCGTGATCAGCAGCAGGCCTTCCTCGCCGACGTAGGGCAGCCAGCGAACGTCCTTCGTCCCCAGCGTGATCGGGCAACGTCTGTGGCCGGGATGGATGACGTYGGTTCGCACCGCGGCGAGCGCCTTACCCAGGGGCAGGGTGTTCTCGTTGACGAAGAAGCGCGCCTGGAGATCGGCGGCGGYGTTCATGCTCAGGCTGCGGTCTCTTCCTGCTCGCGGAGACGCGCTTCATAGCGGACCGCGGCCTCAACATCAGCATCGGGGAGCTCRTAGACCTCGGCGATCCCTGCGATCGAGTCGCCCGCAGCCCACAGCTCGTACAGGTTCGCGGTGCGGGTGTTTCGTACGACGGGCGCGCCGAAGCCGAGCAGCGGGTCGAGTACCACCTGCCGGCCGGTGGGGTCCGGGTATAGCCGCAGAGCCTCACCTCCCTTGCCGTCGCCGGGAGCGAACTCGACCTTGGCAAAGAAGTCCTGCGCCTTCGGCGCGAGCACGAGCTGGCCGTCGTGGACGCGGACCATCTCCAGCGAGGTCGCCAGGCCGACTTCCTCCTGAACCGCCATGACCACGTCGCGGYCGAAGACGTACGGGTGCATGTGCGCAAGCGGGTACGGCACGCCGAAGCGTTCCCGTAGCCGCTGGACGACGAGCCGCATCCTCTGTAGCGAAACACCGCGAACGCGGTACTCATGCAGGTAGCCGGCCTCGACAAACTCGCCCCACGTGACCAGATCGCGGCCGGTGTGCTCGGGACGGATCACCGGCTCGTAGTGGGTCTGTCCACGGGTGTAGCCGTCGATCCACGACCGGAGCCGGGMAGGCTTCACCGCGAGCAGGTGAGCGGCCTCGCTCATCGAGTAGATCTCACGTTCCAACACCGTGACAGTCACATCGACATCATGGCTTCCTCCGGTCGCATGTACCCCGCTTCGACGCGCCAACGGGGTARCTCATATCGGACATTTGCTCACGCAGCGCGTCCGAGCGTCATTTCTCACCCCTCCACCCGGGGCGGTTCCGATCCAGCCACGCCTCCACGTCGGCCCGATGCCAGAGTCGTAGCCGGGGATGATCCAAGATCGGGTCGGGGAAGCCCTTCGCGTTCGCGATGCGGCTGGMGTACTCGCGCGAGACTCGCTCGCCACTTCGGGAACCGCGTCCGAGGAGATCGCGGAGCTGATCGATGTCTACGGCGTCTTCCAGGTCCCCGATAGTGACGATCTCGTCACGTGGTCGGCGGGACACCCCGCGGACGCTAGGCGCGGGCTCCTGCATGCGCGGGATGGACTGTCCACCTGCCCTGTAGGAGGCCATGGCGCACTACGGTGCCCCGCTGATCATCACAGCCCGTCGGCGTGCTGGCCGGCGGGCCGGATGACACGCCGGATGACCAGGCCGAACCAGCCGACGGCGTGCCCGAACGATCAGAAGTCATCCCTCGACCGAGATCACGACAGGGACGGAACACAGGCTAGTTCACAAAGAATCTTGTCCTAAAAATCTTGACAAGTTCCG
>NZ_MAQZ01000014.1:0-73465 GCF_001756285.1 Frankia sp. CgMI4 | reverse complement strand
GTCGCGGGTACCGTGCCACGGCTCCACGTCCATGGCGTCTTCGAGGAACGGGGCGACCCGCAGCCACGCCGTCTCTCCGCGGTGGGTGACCGGCCCGCCGATGACGTTCCCGGACGCGCTGAGGGCCGGCGCGCCCTGCGGCTGCACCCCGAGCTGTGTAGCGCCGTCACGCCAGACCGACCCCATCCAGGCGTCGTCGACCCGGACCGGCACCCACCTCATCGCCTGCTCACTTCCCCTTCGGCTGGCAGTTCGACCCCTTGTTACCGGTATCGGACGGGGTGCAGGACGGGGCGCACGACGACGCCGGGGCGCACTTCGGGTTCGGTTTGCACGCCATCGGCACTCCGACATGCCGGCGGGCCTGGTCGAGCGCCTCGACCTGGGCGCCGAACGCCTCCCCGGCCAGGATCGCGCCGAGCCCGGTCCGCCGGACGTTGCCGCGACCGCATGGCGGGTGAACACACACGGAGACACCGTGCCATCCGGCAGAACCGCGGCAGTGCCGTGCCCGCAGCCCCCGCACGTGTCGGCCACGTCGACGCCGGCCGGCGCGGCACGACCGAATCCGCGGGCCTGGTCGCGGCCGGTGTCGGTGACCCCGAGGGCGACCAGGTCGGCGTGTGCGGCGTCGATGTCCGCACCCGCACCGGTGTCGATCAGGCCGACACGCAGCGGTACCGAGCGGCGGACCGCTTCGGCGATGTTCGCGCGGGTCCGGGCATGCGAGCCCGGCCGGCCCGTGACCGTCTCATGGCCGGCTGGGTCGGCCGCGTAGTGTAGCTGGTCGCCAGCCGCACCCCGGGCAGGGTGAAGACCTTCCACAGGGCGGCCGTGACGTGCAGCAGGTTCGTGTAGATCTCCACCTGTAGTCCGGCGGCCAGCGCATGGCCGACCAGGCCGGYCAGGCCGGGGTGCAGCGTCGGTTCCCCTCCGATCAGCTGCACCATCCCCACACCGAGCTCGGCCGCGGCGTCGATCACCGCACGCCAGTCGGCCGCACTCATCGTCCCGTGGTCCCCGAGCGGCGACGAGTCCGCGTAGCAGTGGCCGCATGCGAGCTGGCACCGGCCGGTGATCTCCAGCCATAAGAACGTCGGGGCCTCAGCAACAACAGTCATGATCGTGCTCCCTCGCGTTGAGGTTTACCTCCGGGCGGCTACCCGGCGGCGCGATCAGAGGTCGTCGTACTCGCCGCGTTTCACCGCGGCGACGAGATCGGCCCACGCCTGCGGCGTGATCCTTATCGGGGGGCCGAGGGACGAGCGGATCAGGACCCGGTGCTCCCCGCGGGCTACCTCGACCACGTCGACCGCGTTCCGGTTCATCCGTGACGGGCGGCGCCACGGCGATGTCACGTCGGCCGGGGCCAAGCTGGACGGCTGCACGGGACGGGTCCTCTCATGGTGGGGCCCGCCTGCCGCGGCGGAGCGGGTCGGCGCCGGGGCAGACGGGGAACGTGGGGCCTCCCACCCGCAGGCCGGAATCCGGGACGCCTGTATCCGACAGGCGCCCCACCTCGGGTGGAAGGGCCGTGCGGGAGGAGACCGCCAGGTTTGTGGACGACGAGGCGGCCCCTCGTCTCAGGGGCCGGGCAGTCCGGCGGGGATCGCCGGCCGGGACGGCACCGACACCCAGCGCAGAATGTCCGGGTGTCGCGCGGCGTAGTCGTCGGCCGCGTCCAGCGAGGGGAAGCCGAGGACAGTCCCTACCGGGTCGTCGTCGTGGTCGAGGACGACCACCGTCCACAGCCGGTCGCCCTCGGGGTCGACTGGTGCCCGGCGAGCCTCAGCGACCCTGACCCCACGGACGACCCGGGTTCGCAGCGGCCCGTCCGGGTCAGCCACCGCAGCATCCCACACGGCCTGCGGTGTCCGGGTGGGGAGGGGCGGGAGGGGGCCGCCGCTCGCGTCTGCGGCTGGCCCTCCTCCCGCCCCGGCCACGGGGCCCTGCCCGGCCAGGGAACGCCCCGCGGCGGTGAGGGGCAGGCCAAGGCGGACCCGGTGGCAGGCGGAGGGCATCCGGCCGGCGGACCCGCCTGGCGCCCGCATGGGGGAAGTCACGATGCGCTCCTCTGCTGGTCCGGGAAGGTGGCCGGCGTGTGTCCCTCCGCGCACGACCCATCACACAGCGCGTGACACCTCGATGGGAGGGTGAGATCTTCTGTCCCATGGGTGGGAAAAAATGTCTCACCCATGGCGCACCGACGGCCGAGGGGAAACGTCGTGCACGCTGATGGGGTCGAGGCACTGAAGGCGCAGTTGGCCGAACGGTTCTGCCAGCTCCAGGCCGAGAAGGGCCTTACAGGCACTGAGCTGGAGAAACGCACCACCCACAACCGGAAGAACGCCTCCGCCATCCGCAACCGCGGCCGGCTCCCGACCCGCGACATCCTCCAGGCGTACGACCAGGTGTTCGGCACCCGCAGCGAGCTAACCGACCTCGGTGAACGAATCCGCGCGGCGCAGAAGGCGGTACGGCTGACCGAGTTGACCGCCGCGGCGGGGGTAGATATCCCCGAGCCGCAGGCCGCAGAGTCGGAAGGGGAGGTGAGGGGGACGGACAGGCGAACGTTCTTCGAGCTCACCGCGGCCCTTGCAGCCGACACCTATCGGCGGCGCGCGCGGCTCGGTCCTGATGCGCTGACCCTCGCCAGCCTTGATGGGGCGGTGGACCGTCACGCAGCCGCCTTCACGAGCACGCCTCACGACGCGCTCGCGCCCGAGGTGTTCAGGACCTGGCAGTCTGCGGAGAAGCACATCGAATCCGGGGTCAAGCCACGCGCACACGCGAAGTTGACCCGTGTGGCTGGGTTGTCCGCTTACATGCTCGCCCGGCTTGCCTTCAACATGGGCGACCAGGACGCATCCCAGCAACTCGTGATCCAAGCCCGGGACCAYGCCGAACAGATCGATGACGATGTGCTGACGGCGTCTGTTGCCGCGATGGACTCCACTCTGTGCTTCTACAGGCAGCAGTACGACGAGGCGGCGAAGATCGTCCGTAAGGCTGGGGCAGTCGCGGATCACCCCTACACCCGGGCCCGCCTGTTCGCCTACGAGGCCCGCKCCTACGCCGCGTTCGGCGACCCGACGGCCACGCGGGAGGCGCTCGCACGCATGAATGCGGCCGTCATCGAGACACAACCACGGCCGGGGAGTTCCCCGTTCGGCCGAGCGAACGCCGACTGGTTCACCGCCGGGCTGCTCGCCCGGCTGGGTGCTGGTACGGAGGCCGAGCCRCTCGCGCGTCAGGCTGTCGAGGCGTTCGATAGCGGCCGGGCCACAGGCTTCGAGGACCACGGCCATGCCCTTATGGTCCTGGCGACTACTCTGCTTCGCCGTGAGCGTCCGGACCCGGCGGAAGCCGCGATGCTTGGCAGCCGCGCATTGGAGCTGGTAGCGGACCGGCCTACGCACACCGTCGTTACGCGCGCCTGCCGCCTCGTCAACGATCTCTCCGGGTACGGCTCGGTGCCGGAGGTGACCTCTTTCCGGGAACAGCTCACTACCGCCCCGCGTCCCGCTTTGATGGGCTGATGACGTTGGAACTGGCCGAGCCCACGCCCCAGGTCTACGTGCCGACCGTGACAACCCGCCGGCTGAGCCTCAGCGGCTGGACAGCCGTGGACATCCCGGCGTACACGGCGATGGCAGCCCACCCGGATATGAGCGCGTACACCGGTTCACCGGCAGACGAGGGCGCGGTCTGGCGAATGTTCGCTTTCCAGGTGGGGCACTGGGCGTTGCAGGGGTTCGGGATGTGGCTCGCGCATGACCGGACGACCGGCGAGTTCGTGGGCCGGGTGGGGCTGTACGAGGAGTACGGCTGGYCCGGCACCGAGGTGGCCTGGACCATCCGCCGGGAACGGTGGGGCGAGGGCCTCGCTACCGAAGGCGGCGCTGCGGCCCTGGAGTATGCCTTCGAGGTGTTGGCCCGGGAGCGGCTGATCAGCATCATCCACCCGGAGAACGCGGCCTCGATCCGTGTCGCGGAGAAGCTCGGCCTCGCTCTGGCCGAAGGTCCGGTAGACCGGGGCGGGAGACCCCGGAACATCTACGCGATCACCCGCCACGACTGGGCCGCTCGCCGGCAGGCCAGCGCCCCCGCCGACACAGGCTGAGCGGCCGAACCGGGAGGCCGCATGTGATCGTATGGGTGGCCATAAGATCACTCAGAACACCCGCGGTCGGCCCGCCTTCCCTCGCTGCGAAAGAAGTGCGAAGGAACTGCGAAAGAACTGCGAAAGAACCCCCGGGTGGCCGATGTTGACCTTCGCGGAGCCGGGAAGGTCAACATCCACGGTCGGCGCACACAGACCGGACCGCCTCCGTGGCCTGGCGGAGCGTGTCGAACAGGCTTTACGCGGCCGGGTCCTCCGCCTCGCCGCGGCCGCCAGCCCGAAGCCGCACTTCGAGGTGCATCCGGACGGCGCTGTACCGACGGTCCCCCTCCGGGGACGACACCCTGATCACATCCATGACCTCGGCGAGCACGGTCGCTGCCTTCGAGCCGAATCTTCATGCTGCCCATTCTCCGTGCGTGGTGTGCCGGCCCGGCCTCCCGGGGTCGCTGGCCCGTCCCGAACGGGACGGCACGGGCCCGGCGGCCCTTCGCCACGATGTGGATCACGTCCTGGGTGAAGTCGACGTCTTCGACGGTGAGGTTCGCGATCTCGGCGCGACGCGCACCGGTGTCCATGAACAGGCGGATGATCGCCTCGTCGCGGCGGGACACCAGGTCCCGGCAGGCACAGCCGGCGAGCAAAGTCCGGATCTGATCGTCGGTGAGAACGGGCACCGGCTGTTCGGGGACGAYGGGCGGGCGCATCCGGTCGAGCGGCGACCGGTCGAGATCCTCTTCCTCGGCGAGCCACTGGCCGAACTGCTGCAACGCCCGGAAGACGAGGGACACGGTTGCCGGGGCGTGGGTGGCCGCGTAGTCCGCCAGGAAGGCTTCGACGTGGGAGCGTTCCAACTCGGCCGGGTCGGCCGGGCCGCCGTTCGCGGCGAGGTGGCGGCCAAGCGCGCCGCGCTCACCCGTCTCGACGATCATCTGATCGGCGGCTGAGATGCCCCACTCCCCCGACGGCGGCCCGGCAGGCGTGCTACACCGGTTGCTACAAACGGTCGGATTTCCCGGCCCCAGAGGCGCCCCGTCGGGGGGTTCGGGGGGTCGTCCCCCGACTAGCATCGCGGCTGCTGGCGCAGTTGATCGCAGATCAACAAGCATGCGGAACCAGCCCGTGGGCGCGGCAGGGATCGAACCTGCGACCACTCGCTTGTAAGGCGAGCGCTCTTCCGCTGAGCTACGCGCCCGGGAGATGACGAGGCCGACTAAGACTACGCAGCGGCGAGCCCCGGCGGGAGCCGGCCCTCCACGACTCCCCAGACGCAGGCCGGCTCCCGCAAGGACGATCTTAGAGGATGGCGAGCGCCTTGAGGTACTCGGCCTGGTCCCGCGCGTCGGGGATGTTGTTGACGACCTTCCAGCGGACAACACCCTCCTTGTCGATGACGAAGGTGCCCCGCAGGGAGAYGCCCCGCTCCGCGTTGAAGACGCCGTACGCGCTCGCGACGGCGCCGTGCGGCCAGAAGTCGGCGAGCAGCGGGAACTCGTAGCCCTGCTGGTCGGCCCAGACCTTGTGGGCGAACGGCGAGTCGACCGACACGGCCAGCACCTGGACGTCGTCGTTCTGGAACGAAGCGAGATCGTCCCGCACGGAGCACAGCTCGCCCTGGCAGACGCCGGTGAAGGTCAACGGGTAGAACAACAGGACCACGTTGCGCTTACCCTGGAACTCGGACAGCGTGACAACCTCGTTGTTCTGGTCCTTCAGCGAGAAGTCCGGGGCGACGGAGCCAACCTCGACGGCCATGGGCTCTTCCTCTCCACAACGGTGGGGAACTGATCAGGGACCGGTGACCACAACGGGTGATCACTACGGCGGCGGGCCCCGCGCCAGATCCGGCGAAGGTACTCACCGATCGGCATGGATGTCCCGATCCAGCATGCCATTGCCGGCTACCTCGAAGCTGGCCACCCATCCGCGGCGTGCCCTACACGACCTTCCGGATCTCCGCCGTACCGCCTGGAACCGCACCCGACCTGGACGTTCACACGCATGCTCGACAATCAGATCACGGCGATCAGATCGGGACGAAGGGTGTCCTTCCCGGTCCGGTGACCCCGATGCGGCGGGTGCGCGGGTTTTCGAGGCCAGAGTGCCCTAGTCTGGCCGATCGACGCGGGAGCCGCACCCGCCGGACATGCGTGGGGGCATGGTGCCGTGCCCCGCGGCCACCACTGGTATGGACACCGATGAGGACAGGGCCACGTTGACCAATCAGAGTTCCACCCCGCACGGATACCCCGCCCGGGAACCCCACCCGATCGACGGGCCGGGCACATCCACCGGCGGATTTCCGATCTATGCGTTTCGTGAGTCTCTGACCGGCCACGAACCGCAGCAAGGCTACCCCGCCACCCCCGACTACGGGACACCGGGTCTGGCCGGACCACCTGGTTCCCCCGACACGTTCCAGGGGTCCGGCCTACTCGGGAGGAGGCGTAACCCCTTCGCGGTGTGGCTGGGTCTTCCTCTGATCACCCTGGGTGTCTACCCGTTCGTCTGGATCTACCGGACGAACAAGGAACTCGCCGAGTATGACCGGCGCATCGAGGTGAACCCGACGCTGTCGCTGCTGGCCTTCCTGATCGGCTGGGTAATCATCGTCCCGCCGTTCGTCGCGGCTTGGCGGCTCGGCACCCGCGTCCGCGACGCCCAGCGTGCGGCCGGGGTAGCCGAGACGAATCCGGTCCTGGCCTTCGCTCTCTTCCTCATCGGCGGCGGCGCGCTGGTCCTGCAGTTCGGAATCAACCGCATCTGGGACCGCTACCCCGGGGCGGTCGAGGGCCAGCAGGTGCCGCTCTACCGGTGACCGCCCTACCGGTGACCGCCCGCCGCCCGGCCCACCTGGAGCGCCGCCCACGGCGGCGAGAGACGCCCATACACCCCGCGTACGTCCCGGAGGCACGCGAGCACGGCGGTGCGCGCCTGCCTCGACCCGGACCCCGAAACCGGGGGAACCGGCCCGAACCGACCAGGCCCGGCCGAACCGACCAGGCCCGGCCGGGCCCGGACCGGCCAGGCCCAGCTGGGCCGGACCGGGCACCCTGGGTCAGCGGTGACGCACCCGCTGCGACTTCGGCGCCGCCAGCMGCTGGCCGGACCACTCCTGGGCGACGCTCAACGTGCTGGTCTGGACGAGACCCGCGGTGGGCACCGCGTCCAGCACGTCACTCGGCTCGACATGGCCGGCACGCCCGGCCTTGGGCGTCAGCAGCCAGATCACGCCGTCGTCGGACAGCTGCCGCCGTGCGTCGATGAGGGCGTTCGCCAGGTCCCCGTCATCCTCCCGCCACCACAGCAGGACGATGTCGACGACGTCGTCGGAGTCCTCGGGGACAAGCTCGGTCCCGCTGGCGCTCGTGACGGCGTCCAGCRGGTCCTGGGCGATGTCGTCGTCCTCGTTGAGCGACTGCACCTGGGTCCCGGCGGAGACTCCCAGCCGCTCCGCTCGGCGCTGACCCTCGGCGTTCGCCGCGGTCGGACTCACCCTCCACTACCTCCTGCTCGTATGTCGACGCTCCGCGTAGCCGCGAGGGCGTCCCGTCTCGGTGGACGCATCCAATGATGATCCTCATCGATCGGTGCGCCTCGACCTAGTCCACCGGACCTTCCGGTGACTGCGCAAGTGCCACGCCGTCGGTTGTGGACAAGCGACGGCGTGGTCAGCCTGATGTGACTCCCCGCCAGTACCCCGGAGAGAGCGGAATCATCCCGCCAGGAACGACATCCGGACCGTTCGATCGGGGTTGTCCACGTTGAGGTCCACCAGCGCAATGGACTGCCAGACCCCGAGCGCGAGGCGGCCGTCGATCACCGGGACCGTCAACGAGGGCGGGATGATGGCCGGCATCACATGCGAGCGGCCGTGACCGAGCGTTCCATGTGCGTGGCGCCATCTGCCGTCGGCGGGGAGCAGATCCGCGAGCGCCGCGAGCAGGTCGGCATCACTACCGGAGCCCAACTCGAAGATGGCCACGCCGGCCGTGGCATGCGGCACGAAGACCGACAGCAACCCATCACCGGAACCGGCAAGGAACCGCCGCGCATCGGGTGTGAGGTCCACCACACTTTCTCGCCGGCCGGTGCGCACGGACAGCGTCGTCGTCTTCATCCGGGTCTCCATCAGGGTGATTGTCCACCACGGCGGGGCCCGGCATCGGCCGCACTACGGACGACATGCCAACAACGCACCGCACATCGCCCAGGTCCCGACCCGGAAGTAACAAGACGTACGTGACGAGGCAGCTGCGATAGAGCACGATGGTCCATGACAGGCCCGTTCTCCGGGTGACCCCCCTCTCGGCCACCGAGGGTCGGCCATCACCCAGAGCACAGGCGTCGTATGGGATGAGCGAGCGGCCGGGATGCGGCGGCGCATTGATCATGCATGTTTCCACCCCGGTACGTTGCGAAAGTGACCACTGGGCCGACGGTCATACGATCAGGACCTTTTCGCATGGTCGTGACGGCCCCGGGAAGCTCGAGGAGCAGGAGAAGGCGTGGCGCAGGACACACCCCGGAAGTTCTCGGTCATCACCGATGGGCTACCGAGTCAGCTRCCGGATATCGATCCCTCCGAGACCAGCGAGTGGCTGGAGTCGCTCGACGCCGTCATCGAGGAGTCCGGCCGCGGCCGGGCCCGCTTCCTCATGTTGAAGCTCCTCGAACGGGCCCGGGAGAAGGCGGTCGGTGTTCCCGGTCTCACCAGCACCGACTACATCAACACCATCAGCMCGGAGCGGGAGCCCTGGTTCCCCGGCAACGAGCACATCGAACGCCGCATCCGGGCCTATATCCGGTGGAACGCGGCCATCATGGTGAGCCGCGCCAACCGCCCCGCGTTCAATGTCGGCGGTCACATCGCGACCTACGCCTCAAGCGCGAGCCTCTACGAGGTGGGCTTCAACCATTTCTTCCGCGGCAAGGACCATCTCAGTTCCTCGCCGGGAAGTGCCTCGGGTGACCAGATCTTTATTCAGGGTCACGCGTCCCCGGGCATCTACGCCCGCGCCTTCCTGGAAGGCCGGCTGACRGAGAAGCAGCTCGACGCCTTCCGGCGCGAGGGCGAGTCGGGCGGCCTGTCGTCCTACCCTCACCCTCGGCTCATGCCTGATTTCTGGGAGTTCCCCACGGTTTCGATGGGACTCGGGCCGATCGGCGCCATCTACCAGGCCCGGTTCAACCGCTACCTGCTCAACCGCCAGATCAAGGACACCTCGGGCAGCCGGGTGTGGGCGTTCCTCGGCGACGGCGAGATGGACGAGCCGGAGTCAATCGGCGCGCTGGGCGTGGCCGCCCGCGAGGAGCTCGACAACCTCATCTTCGTGGTCAACTGCAACCTGCAGCGCCTCGACGGCCCGGTCCGMGGCAACGGCAAGATCATGCAGGAGCTGGAGTCGCTGTTCCGGGGCGCCGGCTGGAACGTCATCAAGGTGGTCTGGGGCCGCGACTGGGACCCGCTGCTGGCCAAGGACACCGACGGCGTGCTGGTAAACCGCATGAACACCACGCCGGACGGGCAGTTCCAGACCTACTCGACGTCGTCGGGCGAATACATCCGGGAGCACTTCTTCGGCTCGGACGCCCGGCTGCGCCGGATGGTCGCGGRCCTCTCCGACGACGATCTGCGCAAGCTCTCCCGCGGTGGCCACGACTACCGCAAGCTCTACGCGGCCTACAAGGCGGCGACCGAGCACGCGGGCCAGCCCACGGTCATCCTCGSGCACACCATCAAGGGCTGGACCCTGGGCAAGGACTTCGAGGCCCGCAACGCCACCCACCAGATGAAGAAGCTGACCAAGAGCGAGCTCAAGGAGTTCCGCGACCGGCTCTATCTGGAGATCCCGRACTCGGCCCTGTCGGGTGACCTGCCGCCCTACTGCCACCCGGGGCCGGACTCTGAGGAAATCGCGTACATGCGGGAACGCCGGGCCGCGCTCGGTGGGTCGATCCCGCGTCGGGTCGTGCGGGCCAAGCCGCTCCCCCAACCGCCAGCGAAGATCTTCGACGAACTCCGGAAGGGCTCCGGCAAACAGCCCGTCGCCACGACGATGGCCTTCGTCCGGCTGCTGAAGGACCTCATGAAGACCAAGGAGATGGGCGCGCGCTTCGTGCCGGTCATCCCCGACGAGGCCCGCACCTTCGGCATGGACGCGATGTTCCCGACGGCGAAGATCTACTCGCCGCACGGGCAGCGCTACGAGGCCGTCGACCGCGAACTGCTGCTGTCCTACCAGGAGTCCGAGACCGGTCAGATGCTGCACGAGGGCATCAGCGAGGCCGGGTCGATGGGCTCGGTGATCGCCGCTGGCACGGCGTACGCCACCCACGCGCAGCACATGATCCCGGTCTACGTCTTCTACTCGATGTTCGGCTTCCAGCGCACCGGCGACCAGATGTGGGCGCTCGGCGACCAGCTCGGCCGCGGGTTCCTGCTCGGGGCGACCGCCGGTCGGACCACTCTCAACGGCGAGGGCCTGCAGCACCAGGACGGCCACTCCCTGCTCCTGGCGTCGACTAACCCGGCCTGCGTGGCCTACGACCCCGCCTTCGCCTTCGAGCTGACACACATCGTCCGGGACGCGCTCGACCGAATGTACGGCGAGCGGGACGACAACGTCTTCTACTACCTCACTGTCTACAACGAGCCGGTGCCGCAGCCTGCCGAGCCCGCGGGTCTCGACCCGGCGCAGATCATCTCCGGGATGTACCGGTTCCGCTCGGCTGAGGACCTGGCCGGCGGGCTTCCGGCGGCGGKGGCCGGCGTGGGCTCCCCGCCGCGGGCGCAACTGCTGGCCAGCGGGACTTCCATCCACTGGGCGCTGGCGGCGCAGGAGATCCTTGCCGCCGACTTCGGGGTCGCCGCCGACCTGTGGTCGGTGACCTCGTGGAACGAGCTTCGGCGAGATGCGCTCGACTGCGACCGCGCCAACCTGCTCAACCCCGAGGCCGACGACGCCGTGCCGTACGTGACCCGTGCCCTCGAAGGGGCCGCCGGCCCGGTCGTGGCGGTCTCCGACTGGATGCGCGCGGTGCCCGACCAGATCTCCCGGTGGGTTCCGCAGCCGTTCACCTCGCTGGGCACCGACGGGTACGGCCGTTCCGACACTCGGGCCGCCCTGCGCCGGCACTTCAAGGTCGACGCCGAGTCGATCGTCGTCGCGACCCTGGAAGCCCTCGTCCGGGCCGGTGAGGTCAAGGCCACCACGGTCGGGGACGCGATCAGGCGATTCGGGTTGCGTGCCGACAAGGCCGGCCTGGACGGGCCCGAGGCGATCGTGGCCGGCATCAGGATCGTGGCCGGCGCCGAGCAGGACGAGCGGCCGATCTCGGGCTGACCGACCCACTCAGGCCCCGGACCACTCAGGTCCCGGATTGCCCAGGCCTTCGGGCCATCCGGGACCTCCCCGGCGCCGACGGAGCCACCTGCGGGCTCCCCGGCGCCGGGGCCCGAGGTCACGGTGCCGGACCGGACCCCCGCGTGGCCCACCCGGCGCGGAGCCCGGGTGGCTGGGTCCGGAAGGTGGGGCCCGGAAGGTGGGGCCCGCGCGATGGAGCCCACCACACCGCACCCGCCGGACCGGATCCCACGGCACCGGAGCCGCCGGGCCGTCCGGCCCCACCGCGCCCGCATCACCGCCTCCAGACCGACCCATCCGGCCCACCGCGTTCGGGCCATCGCCTCCAGGCCCGCCCATCCGGCCCATCCGRCCCACCGCATTCGGATCGGTACCTCCGGGCCACCCCGGCCGGGCAGCGGGCCGCGCACCGAACCCCTTGGCGTCCGATCTCGGCCCCGCGACCTCGGGTTTCATTCTCCGGGCCCACCGCGTTGCCCCCCTGCATCCAGGCGCGCCCGGTTCCGGCGGGCCCGGCCCGGACCCCCCGGAGGAGTTACCCAGCGCATCGRCACTGTCCGTGATGAACTCCACCGCGCTCGGCTTCATCGGGGTCCACCGCCGTCCCCGATTCGGTTACGCCCCGGGTCTTTCGCGGTACCCCATGTTCCACTTGATGACGCGTTGAGTTCCGCATCGCCGCCGCGGACACTAGTCTCTCGAGGGTGATGTCCAAAGGTTGGTCACGCGGCGTTACCAGCTGTGAAACCGCCGGCGGCGAAGCCCTCCGGCACGTACTCCCGGCCCCCGTCGGTGTCGGAGAGCAACGAAAACCCGCCTGCCGATCATCGCACGGCCACGTCGCGGTCCGGTACGGTCAGGCATCTGTCAGGTCGCTGTCAGGTCAATTGTCAGGTCAATCAGGAGCCGGCCGGCCAGCCGATAACCAGCCGACCGGCCGGCGCGCGGCTGCGGGTCGTGACGAGGCCCGCGCGGCGTCTGCTGCGACGGTCGAGGAGGACGAGGTGAATGGTGTGGCGACGACCACCGCACCCGCGGCGGCATCACCTGAACCGCGGACAGGCGGGAGCGCGGTGAGCCCACGGCGGTCCCAGTGCGGCGTCGCAAGCCGCGTGGACGGGACGGCGGCATGATCCTGCGGGCCCGTCGCATCGAGCGGCTGGAGGAACATCCCAACCTCCGCGGCATTCTCGGCATCCTCGCCCAACTCGTCCACACCACCGACACGGAGCTCGTCTCGCTCGCCGCCGCCTGGCGCAACTCGGGGTACCTCGCCGCTGCCCGGGACAAGGCGCTCTCCCCCGACTCTCCATTGATCGTCGAGGTGCTGGCCGCCTTCGACGCGTTGAGCGCGATCTACGCCGACGACCTCACCGGCGCGGAGTACGTCACCGTCGAACCGACGATCGCCGCCACGGCTCTGCGCGCGATGCGCGACGCGGTCGCCGCCTCCTACTCCCGGCCCATCCTCGGCCGCGCGGAGTACGCGGCACTGATGCGTCCGTGGCGCACGGTCTACCCCCGCGCGCGCTCGCACGAACCCGACCTCGGCCCGGCCGCGGCGGACGTGAAGCGGGTTCTCGCGGCACTCCCGGTCCTCGCCGGGCGCTGCCACGATCCGGACAGMCTCGAGGTCTTCGACGGCCTGCTGGTGTCCGCACTCACCCGCGACGACTCCGCGCATCAGATGGCGATGGACGCCGCCTTCGCGAGCGCCGTGGTGACCGGGCGTCGCCGGGTGTGGACCCTGGTCCGGCGCAGCGCCGCCGAGGGTTTCTGGCGGTTGTGCCCGTACTGCCGCGGCCATCGGGGCACCGATTCGAGCGAGGACCGGCGGGTCATGGAGCTGTGCGCCGACCTGGCCTGCGCGCTGCTCGTCGAGGATCTCCTCGATACCGACCAGTTCACCCGGCTGACCAGCCCGCTGCACACGCTCATCCCGTTGCAGCACCGCCGCGGTCGCTGACGCCGCCGCGGTCCGCCCGGCTGCCGGTCCACCGGCCCGGCTCAGCCGGATGCGCCGGGCCGCCGCGGCCGGTAGACGATCAGTCGGGCTCCGCCCGGAGTGATGACGATGCGTTCCACTCCCTCCGTGACCTCGCCGTCACAGGCGAACGGCAGCGGGCCGGGCTGACGGGATGAGATCGTGACCCGTTCGACCGTGTGTTGTTCGTACACCCGGCTGCGCCCGAGACGGCCGGTCAGCACCGCCCCCACCAGCCGGAGCCGGGCAAGCGACGCCGCGGCGTCGACCACCCGCAGGTCCAGCAGCCCTTCGTCGAGGCGGGTGCGGTAGGTGGGGGCGAACCCGTCGGGCTGGTAGATCCCGTTGCCGACGAAGATCAGCCAGACCCGGCGGTACTCGGAGTCGATCTCGACCTCGAACGGCGTTTCGTGGCGCAGCACCCAGCTCAGCGCGATGAGCATCGCCGGCCACTTGCCGATGCGGCGCTCGAACCGCGCACGGATGGCGACCATGTCCGGGTAACCGCCGAGGCTCGCGGTGTTCACGAAGATGCGGGAGAACCGACTGAACGTCGCGCCGATGCCCTCGGCCCGGCCGATGTCGACGGCGACCGCCGAACCCTCCCGTATCGCCTGCACCGAGTCACCCGCCCCGGCGAGTCCGACGTCCGCGGCGAAGTGGTTGAGCGTGCCCGCGGGGAAGACCGCCAGCGGCACGCCGTGCGCCAGCGCGGTCTGGGCGGCCGCGTTGATGGTGCCGTCGCCGCCGGCGACGCCCAGCACACGGGACCGCGCCGCCGCGGACCTCAGCACGGTTCTTACGTCGCCGCCCGCGTCGACCTCGACGACCCGGGCCCTGGGCAGGTCGGCCCGCAGCACGGCGAGCAGGTCCGTGTGGTTACCCGGACCGGAACGGGCGTTCACCACCACGGTAAGGCCGTCGCCGTCGGGCAGGGCGGGCGCCCACGCCGACGCGGGGCTGGCCCGGGCGGGGGCCCACGGCCGACGCGGCATCACCTTCGTCGTCGCCAGGCCCGCCCCTATCCCCAGCAGCACGCCGGCGGCCACGTCCCCGGGATAGTGCACCCCGACGTACACCCGGGAGAACGCCACCGCGGCGGCGAGCACAGCCACCGGCACCGCCGCGCCGGGTGCGTCCAACGCGACTCCGGTGGCGAAGGCGGCTGCCGACGCCGCGTGCCCAGAGGGGAACGAGAACGTCGTGAGATCCTCGCGAAGCCGCCGCAGCGGGGGAATCGTGTGAGTCGGTGGGCGGTCCCGGCGGAACACCACCTTCATCGGCCCGTTGGCGAGAACGCTCGCGACTCCCAGGGCGAGCAGGCCACGGACGGCCGCCGGGCGACGGCGTCCCTTCGTCGCACCGAGCGCCCCGGCCACCCCCCACCAGAGCAGACCATGATCGGCAGCGTGGGACAGCCGCGGCAGCGCCGGGTCGAGCAGCGGTCTGCCGCCGGCCAGCGCCGCGAACAGCGACCGGTCCGCACTGGTGAAGGCGTGCAGGAACGTCCGGCCCAGCGCGATGTCACGGCGCATGAGGATCCGGACGCGCCGACCGACCCGGTTCTCCGCGGGCCAGCGGGGAGCGGTCCCGTTTCCCGGCCTCGTCACCGACCTTGACGCCACGCCGGCACCGTACCCGTAAGGGGGACACCCAGATCAACTGGGATGAACTTCACATCCTCCCGAACTCCACGGAAGGAGCGAGCAGAAGGAGCTCGCTGTCAGGCCGCGCCTGTCAGAACGCGACCGTCAGAACGCGACCGGGGCCTGGCTCGCCCATCTCGGAGCCGGCGGCCGTGCCACGCCCCCGGGCCGGGGCAGCGCCCGTCGTGGCTCGACGGTGCGACCTGTCGGCAGGATCTCGCCGGTGTCCTCGAACAGAATCACCCCGTTACACAGCAGGATCCAGCCCTGGTCCCAATGCTGGCTGGCCACCCGGGCAGCGTCGCGATCCGCACTGTCCGCCGTGGGGCAGGGCGGACAGTGCGGGCAACCACGTCGCCGGAGCGCGGCTGTGCGTGAGGCGTCAGCGGGCAGGGGAACTGAGGACGGCTCGGGCGAGGAGGGCTCCGGGTCGTCGGTGGGCACCGGGGACGCCGATGCCGGGTCTGAAACGCGAACAGCTTGCACGAGCACCAGACGTTACGCCTCTCCGTAAGAAGCGTCACACCGAGGCGCGTGTGAAGGGGCCGACGTGTCTGCGACCCTTGACTCGCAAGTCAGCGTGGGCAACGGCCGTGACCAGCGCGGATGCGAAACGCGGCACATCGGGAACCAGCCGGACGGACCACGGGGTGTCTACAGCGAGATACCGGTAACAGGACCGGACCATCGGATCGGTAGGTTACGGGGCGGTGGCCGAGCGGTTCCGCCATCCTGACCGCAACAATGACGTGGGCCGGTTCCGCTGATGCGCCCACCTGCATGAACGGCGCCCGTTGTCCCCGGCGACCGGGCATCGACACGGCAGAGCCACGGACAGGCACCGGTGAACGGCCACGGACCCGGACATGCCCGGCCACAAGGGGGGGTACGGACGATGGACGGTGCCACGGGTGTCGGTACCGGTACCGACGCCTTCGGGGGCATCCCCACCGGCGGGGGTTTCGGCCCGCGTGCCGGCGGACAGCCGGTCGAGGTGTCGGTCGTCATGCCGTGTCTGAACGAGCAGGAGTCGGTCGGCGTCTGTGTGCGCAAGGCCCTTGCGGGACTGGCCACMGCGGGTGCCGCGGGCGAGGTCGTCGTTGTCGACAACGGATCCACGGACCGGTCGGCGGACGTCGCCGCAGCCGCAGGTGCCCGGGTCGTCCGCGAGACCCGGCGCGGCTACGGCAACGCCTACCTGGCCGGGTTCGCCGCCGCCCGAGGCCGGCTGATCGTGATGGGCGACGCCGACGACTCCTACGACTTCTCGGATCTGGGCGTCCTGCTCGCTCCGCTGCGCGCCGGGCGGGCCGACTACGTGCTCGGGTCGCGCTTCGCTGGAGAGATCCTGCCGGGAGCGATGCCCTGGCTGCACCGTTACGTCGGCAACCCTGTGCTCACCGGCATCCTGAACCGGCTGTTCGACGTCCGTTCCTCCGACGCGCACTCGGGCATGCGGGCCTTCAGCCGAGAGGCGTACCTGCGTATGCAGCTGCGCTGCGAGGGGATGGAGCTCGCCTCCGAACTGGTGATCGCCGCGGGCCGCGCCGAGCTTCGGATCGAGGAGGTGCCGATCACTTACCATCCGCGGGTCGGGGCCTCCAAGCTGCACTCCCTGCGGGATGGTTGGCGGCACCTGCGGTTCATGCTGCTGCTGGCGCCGAGGCACCTGTTCGTGCTGCCCGRCCTGGTGCTGCTGGCGCTCGGGATCGTGGGCCAGGCGGCRCTGCTGCCCGGCTCGCTCAATCTCGGCTTCCACCGGCTGGACCTGCACTTCTCGATCCTGTTCGCGCTGCTGGCGCTACTCGGCTGGCAACTGGTGCTGCTGGGGGTCTGCGCCGACGTCCACAACCACGCCCTCGGCTGGCAGGRGCGCCGCCGCTGGCCGCTGCCGCTCATCCACCGCCTGTTCACCCTCGAACGCGGGCTTGCGCTCGGCGCGGGCCTGTTCATCGTCGGATTTGTCGTGGACGTGGTCGTCCTCGTCCGCTGGCTGGTCAACAATCTCGGACCGCTCAACGAGATGCGCCCGGCCCTGYTCGCGATGACGCTGATGGTGTTGGGCGCGCAGACCGCCTTCGGATCCTTCTTCCTGCGGCTGCTGACCGCCGGACCCAGCGGGGGGCATCAGCGGGCGTCGGCCCGCGGTACCCGTGCCGGCACGGGTACCGGCACGGGTACCGGCACGGGTACCGGCACGGGTACCGGCACGGGCCCTGACGCGGGTGCGGGTGCGAGTGCCGGCGCGGGCTCCACCCAGGCCGAGGCGAGCGGTCCACGGGCCGACACGCCCGGCCTCGGCCTGTGCTTCGAGGCGCCGGAACACCCGGCCGAGGTCGTCAGGTTCTGAGAACGGCGGATATTCATCATGGCCGTCCTGGGCAGAATGGTCGTCTCGGGCAGACGCCGCTTTCCACCGCTGCCCGGTGACGCCGCGCCCGTCTCCCTATGCGATCCCGCTGTCTTCGGGGATGACCCCGCCTCCGGGAATGACCCCGCGGATGACCTCGCCGCCCCGGGCCGGGTGCCGTCCGGGGAGCACCCCGGCCCGCTCTACGGCCCGAACGCGCGGCGCCGTGAATCGGGTCCGGCCTCCGCCCAGCCGGCCCGACCCGCCCGGCCGGCCCGACCCGCCCGGCCGGTCGCGCGGCATCTGCCCTTCGCGGTTCTCCTGGTCGCCGGGATGACCCTGCGGGTGGTCACCGGGTACGCCTACCGGCCGGCGTTCGAGTTCAGCGG
The DNA here is from genome assembly GCF_001756285.1 of Frankia sp. CgMI4. NCBI lineage: Bacteria > Bacillati > Actinomycetota > Actinomycetes > Frankiales > Frankiaceae > Frankia > Frankia sp. CgMI4. The sequence goes on along the minus strand of NZ_MAQZ01000014.1, from coordinate 55,606 downwards.
AGACTCCTACGCCTACCTGCGACTTTCCACCCTGCACGCGCCCGACCCGATGCGGCCGGCCGGATACCCGGCCTTCCTGCGCCTGCTGTCGCACACCGGCGACCTGTGGTGGGTGACGGTGGTCCAGCACGTCGCGGGCCTGGCGCTCGGGGTGGGGATCTACGTCCTGCTGGTCCACCGCCGAGTGGCGGCCCCGGTGGCGGCCCTCGCCGCCGCGCCGGTCCTGCTGGACGCCTACCAGCTGGTCCTCGAGCACTACGTGATGGCCGAGACCCTGTTCGCGGTCCTGCTGGTCGCCGCGATGATCGCCCTGACCTGGTCGGCACGACCGTCGGTGTGGGCGTGCGGGCTCGCCGGCCTGTTACTGGGCGGGGCGGGCCTGGTCCGCACCATCGGGGTCGCCATGGGTGTGCTCGCCGTGGGCTACCTGCTTCTTCGTCGCGTCGGATGRCTCCGGCCCGCCGCCTTCGCCGTGATGCTCGCCGTTCCACTCGTCGGATACGCGGGCTGGTTCYACCACGCGCACGGGAAGTACGCGCTCACCGGTGGGGACGCGGTGTGGATGTACGGCCGGGTGGCACCGATCGCCGAATGTGATCGCCTACACCTGAGCACGCGCCAGCTCGTCCTGTGCTCCCCGCATCCGGTGGCGGGGCGGCCCGATCCCAGCTACTACGTCTGGAACGGCAACAGCCCGCACTGGCGGCTCGACATGCCCGACGACAAGCGGGACGCGCTGCTGCGCGACTTCACCCGCCAGGTCATCCGGTATCAGTTCGGTGACTACGCCCGGATGGTCGGCGGGGAGATCGCGCACTACTTCGCCCCGGGCCGACCGGTCGGGCACCGTGACTGGCCGGACGCGACCTGGCGGTTCCCGACCGGTAACGAACCGCGCTACCTGCACAACGGCGAGCCACTGCTCGGCTTCCACGGGGACGCGCCCAGCCGCGTCATCCGCGAGCCGTCCGCCGGTTTCCTGCGGAGCTACCAGCATCTCGTCTTCACGCCCGGTCCGGCCCTGGCCGGGATGGTGATCCTTGCCGTCGTCGCGATCATGATCCCGGGACGGGACCGCCGTGCGCCGCCGGGGAACCGTGGCTCCCGGCGCCGGAGAGGCCTGCGGGACCGGGCCGCCGAAGATCGACGGCTGCGGGCGGACATGGCCCTCCTCGTGGCGGCCGGGGCCGCCACGCTCATCGTCCCGGCCGCGACGGTGTGCTTCGACTACCGCTACCTGCTCCCCGTCCTCGTGCTCTTCCCGCCTGCCGCCGCGCTCGCGACCCGCCGGTTCGTGCTGCTCAATCGATCGCGCCGGGCGCCCGCGGAGGAGCCGGGGATCAACGGCTCCAGCCGAGCCCCAGCCGGGGTGCCTCCATCGCCGGGCAGGTGTCCATGACGACGTCCAGCCCGGCCTCGCCCGCACGCGCCGCGGCAGCCTCGTCCCGCACACCGAGCTGGAGCMAGACCCCCTTCGCGCCGATCTTCACCGCCTCGTCGACGAGCGGGCCGGCCAGCTCCGACCGGACAAACAGGTCGACGACGTCGACGGGAAACGGGATCTCKCTCAACGTCGCGTATCCCTGCTCCCCCGCGACCACGGGTGCCGAAGGATGCACCGGCACGACGTGCTTGCCGTGCCGTCGCAGGTAGTCCGCAATGCTGTAGGCGGTCCGGCGGGTGTCGTTGGACAGCCCCACCACCGCCCAGACCTCGGTGTYGGTGAGCATGCGGCGAATGGTGTCGTCATCTCCGAAGCGCATACCCGCATAACCGCCCATGCCGCCCGGTTCATCCGGACCGCGGAAGGACTTCTCAGTTCCCGGCAACGATTCCCGGCAACGGGGGCGAGAAGCACGAGCCCCGGTGGAGGCGGGCGCATAGGATCTTCACGTGGAGAACGTGGAGCTTTCCCCGCTTCCGGCCGCCGGGGGACGGCTGGCCGCCGGGGCTGGAGCCGGCGGTGAGTGACAAGCACGAGGTGACGCTGTCCGCCTCGGCCGAGCGGGACCTGTCGAAGCTGGCCGAGCTCACCCGCGGCGAGGTCCGTCGGTTCCTCGACGGTGCCCTGCGCGACGATCCGCGCAAGGCCGGCACTCCGATCCCCGGCGAGYAGGTCGGCATGCACGAGGCCAGCGGGCGGACCTGGCGGATCCTCTACCGGATCGACGCCAACACACGCTCTGTGCGCGTTATGGTCGTCGCGCCGCGAGGTGCCCGCTCCCGGATCGTGCCAACGATCGGCAACGCCCGCCCCGCAACCGGATGGCGCCGGGTCTGAGCCCGGGCGGTCACGAGGCCCGGGCGGTCAGGAGACGTTGACGCCGAAGTCCAAGGCGATCCCGCGCAACCCGGAGGCGTATCCCTGACCGACAGCGCGGAACTTCCATTCCCCACCGTAGCGGTACAGCTCACCGAAGATCATCGCCGTCTCCGTGGAGGCGTCCTCGGTGAGGTCGTAGCGGGCCACCTCCGCGCCGTTCGTCGCGTCCGTCACCCGGATGAACGCGTTGCGGATCTGGCCGAAGGCCTGCCGACGCGAGTCGGCATCGTAGATGGACACGGTGAACACGACCTTCGCCGCMTGCGGGGTCAGCATCCGCAGGTCGACGTTGATCTGCTCGTCGTCACCGCCGCCGCCACCGACCAGGTTGTCACCCAGGTGCTTCACCGCACCGTCCGGACTCACCAGATTGTTGAAGAACACGAAATAGCCGTCGGAGAGGACCTGGCCGGCGTCATTCACAATGATCGCGCTGGCGTCGAGATCGTAGGCGGCACCGGTGGTCTGCCGCACCTGCCACCCCAGGCCCACCGTCACGGCAGTGAGGTTGGGGGCGACCTTACTCAGCGAGACATTGCCGCCCTTGGACAGCGACACGGAGGTCATATCCTCACCTTAGTACGAATGGTCCCCGCCCTGCCGACCGGCGGGCCCTACGGCTCGATCAGGCGCCACCGGTCTGGTGTTCCCGGCTCGGAACGCGCCGCGCCGGTTGCCTCCAGCGTCGCGAGGTACGACATCGTGTCCATCACGGCGTTCTGCAGCGCCACCCCCCGCAGGTTGCGGAACGGCCGATGCCAGGTCACGTATCCGGCGACGTCCCAGACCCGCGAGGCACCCGCGCGCAGTCCCTCGACGACCTCGGACAGCCGGCCGGCGTGATGCGCGTCGAGCTCCGCGAGCCGGCGCTCCAGCCCGGTGAACCGGTACTCGTGCGCCGGCAGCACCTCCTCGGCCGGCAGGCTCCGCAGCCGGGCCAGCGAACGCAGGTAGTCCCCCAGCGGATCAGGAACGGCCTCCTCCGGCGCGGATACCCCGACCGCCGTCGAGGGCAGGACGTGGTCCCCGGAGAACAGCAGCCGGTTGGTCGGCTCCCAGAAGCAGAGGTGTCCCGGCGAATGGCCCGGTGTCCACAGCGCGGTGAGATCCCAGCCCGGGATGTCCGGCCGGTCGCCGTCTTCGAGGAGGATGTCGGGTCGCGATAGGCCCGGGGCCGGCTGCTGGTAGCCCGCCAGCAGCCGCTCGGTCATCTCGGCGGGCGCCCCGGCCCGGATCATCAGCTCGGAGATCCGGTCGGCGTAACCATGTTCGAAGTGCCGGAGCATCGCCTCGTCCAGGCGATGCAACGAGACCCACGCCCCGGATGCCTCCCGGATCCGGTTCGCCAGGCCGTAGTGGTCCAGGTGCGCATGGGTCACCACGACGCCCCGCACGTCGGCCACCGACATCCCGATCATCGCCAGTCCGGCCTGCAGCTCGTCGAACGCCTCGTCGAAGTCCCAGCCCGCGTCCATCAGGAACGGGCCCGTGGAGGTCTCGAAAACGTACACGAACACGTGCGCCGGTTTGGCCCAGGGCAACGGGACGGGAATACTCCACAGTCCCGGACGCACCTGCTCGACCGGTGGCAGGGGCCGACGCCACCGCGCGGCACCGTCCCGGCCGGCCCGCTCCACGGCCGGCTGCGGCCCGGTCTGACGCGGCACACCGACATCCCCGAGAGCAGCGTCCACGACCTCACCCACCCGTTTTCTCCGGCGCCCGACGGCGCGTGCATCGCGTACCGCGGCGCCCCGGGCCTGCGGCACCCGTCTCTGGGCCTGCGCCACCCGACGGAACCTTGGCGCGTCCCGGCCAACCTGTCACGCTATACCGCGCCGCCCGGTACCCCCCGAACCGGGCGGCGCCATACTTTCCCACCGCCGTCACCGCCGTCACCGCCGTCACCGCCGTCACCGCCGTCACCGCCGTCACCGCGCCGGTCAGGAGGGGCAGGGCAGAACGGTGAGGGATCCCGGTGCCCGGGAGCGCCGCCCGTCGAGATCGGTCACCGTGGCCGTGTAGGTGATCGCCCCGGCCACACGGGCCGGGCCCACCGGGCCGGACCACGTCGACCGGTTACCCGTCGCCCGGTCAAGGACCAGCGACACACTAGCCCTGCCTCCGTCGGGGAGGTTCACCACGAGCTCCGCGGCGAAGATGCCGGTCGCGTCCACGACGGACACCGTCACCGTGGACACCGTCACCGGAGACGCGGTCACCGGGGACGCGGTCACCGGGGACGCGGTCACCGGGGACGCGGTCACCCTCGCGGCCAGCGCGCAGCCGGACGGGTACAGCGTCGTCGGCGCCGCGACCATCGACACCACCTGTGGCGAGCCGTCGACCCTGGCGGTGACCCGCACGTCGCCCCCGCCATCACCCTTGCGGGGCCTGACTGGAACGGTCACATCGATCGGTCCGGACGGTGCCGCCGCCCGATCAAGAGTGATCACCAGGGGGACGACGGCCCCCGGATCGATCCGCGACCGGCCGGGCACCACGGTTAGCCAGGACGGGCTGGCGCCGATCACGACGTCGACCGGCGCCGTGCCCTCGCCACGCAGGTCAAGCCGCCAGACGGAGTCGACGTCACCCAGGTCGACCCTGGTCGAGCTCAGGCTTAGGGCCGGGCCGGCGGGCCGCGCAGCGACCGGGACGGCCGGTGACCCGGGCGGCGGTCCGGTCCGCGGCCTCGCGGCGGTCGGGGCAACCCGTGGCGAAACCGACCCGATGCCGGTGCTCGGGGAGGCCGCGGACGCGGTGGAAAGGGCCGGACCGGCACCCGGCCGGGCAGTGACCGGGGCCGCCGTCACGTCCGCCGGCCCGTCCTCGTCACCGGGCGTGGGTGCCGGCGCTGCGACCGGCGCACCCGGCCTGCCTCCGGAGGAACCCGCACGATGGTCGCCGGCCATCCGCCCACGCACAACCACCAGACCCGCAACGATGACGACCAACACAGCCACCACAGCGATGATGCGTCCCCACCGGATCGGCAGGATCCGGCCTGAACGCCCCCAGGGAGAACGGTGACGTCCCGGCGATCCCGGGCCCCCCGCACCATCATGCGTCATCGTGACGAGATTAAGCCGACGGATTCTCGCTAGGGGACCAATTCGCTCGTTTCCGTCACGAAGTACGCCGAGATCTCTCTCGGCCCTCGGGTCGAGACGGGATGCCCCGATTCTCCCCATTGACCCCGTTGTCGCCGTTGTCGCCGTTGTCGCTGGCCTCCCGGCTCTCCCCGGTCCGCCGGCTGCGAGGCCTGCCGGGCGGCCCGCCCCGCAGCCGGCGCCCCCACCAGACCCACCATGCCAACGTCTGGGTCACCAGCGCGAAGCCGAACAGCAGATCCTCGACCGGAGCGTGCGCGATCCGCGGGCCGAGGATCCGGCGGGGGTCGTAGACGACGATGCCGAACCCGGTGAGGATCCCATTGGAGATCAACTGGAACAACGCGATGATCGCATAGGAAGTCCAGAAAACCCGCCGGGTCAGCAGCCGGGTCCGCAGGACCCACAGGTCCATCGCGATCGCCAACGCGACCCCGACGACCGCCAGGGCCGTGTAGCTCACGGCCGATCACCATCGGGAGTCCCATCGGAACGCGTCGCGCTCGGATGGGCGGGCTCGTCGCCGACGTCCCAGCCCCGCACCGCGCGCACGGCCTCCAGCGTCAGGATCGCGCACATCGGCACCACGGCGAAGAACAGCAGCTCCTCCAGGGGAAGGCCCCCCGGAAGCAGGATCCCGGTGATGCGGCGCCGGTCGAAGCTCCAGTGCCCCGCGGAGACGGCGAACAGGTCCCAGACAACGAAGATCACGATGACGGGGGCGAGGGTCAGCAGCAGCCGAACCGGCCGGGCGTACACCCGGGTGCCCAGAAACACCTCAAGCGGCGCCGTTCCGAGCAGGCATCCCGCCAGGACCGCGAGGTAGCTCAGATGGCGCATCGGCGGCTCGGACGGCGCATCGACAACTCTCAGACAGCTCTCAGACGCCGAGCGAGGGCAACAGCGCTCGCGGCCGGATCCTCGACCCCGGTGAGGCCCCGCACGACCRCCACGCGGCGCGCTCCCGTCGCAAGAATCTGATCCAGGGTATCCGGACCGACGCCACCGGTGACGAACCACGGCTTCACGCCCGGAGCGAACGGAGGAGCGTGCCGCGCGGCCAGCCGGGGCAGACCCAGGCCGACCGGCGGCCGGCCCTCCTTGGTGGGCGTGGCGTGCACCGGCCCCACGCACACGTAGTCGACGTCGGGGTCGGCGAGCGCCGCGAGGAACTGGTCGGGATCGTGCGTCGACTGTCCGATCAGCACGTCCGGGCCCACCAGGCGCCGGGCAAACCGCGGCGGGATGTCGCCCTGWCCGACGTGCAGGATGTCGACCCCGGCGAAGGCGGCGAGGTCGGCGCGGTCATTCGCGCTGACCAGCACTCCCCTGGCGCCRGCGGCGGCCTGCACCCGCCGCAGCCCGCCGAGCTCCTCGTCCCATTCGAGCCCCTTCTCCCGGAGCTGGATCAGATCGACCCCGGGGGCCTCGGGCGTGCCGACCACGGCGCTCAGGAAGGCGTCGAACTCGGCCCGACGCGGCGTGCACAGGTACAGGCGGGCGTCGGCCAGCCRCCGCAACCGGTCCGCCCGGGCTGGCCCACCGGCGCGCGGCGACGATCCCTCAACCTCCGGCGACAGCACGCACGATCTCCAAAATGTCGCCGTCGGCGAGCCGGACGGCGGGAATCTCGGACGGCGTCAGAGCCACGCCATTGTGCTCGACCACCACCGAACCAGACGGCAGGCCCAGCTCGGCGAGCAGGTCGGGCAGCGGCTGGCCACCCGGGATGCCCCGCGGCGCACCATTGACGACGACCCGCGCCCGGGCGAGCGGCTCCGRGTGCGCACGCGGGTGCAAGTGCGGCGGACGATCGACCATTTTTCGACCCTACGGGAGCAGCGCCCGCCGTGCGGGCGGTGGGTACGGCCGGGACCGGGCCGGGGCTAGAAGGCCGACGCCTGGGCCCGCCGTTTGACCTCCTTGCCACGGTTCTCGATAAGTGCCTGCATGGGGGTGCCCGGCAGACTCGGATCCTCCCGGAAGATCCAGTCGAGCGCATCCTCATCGGTGAACCCCGCGTCGGCCAGCACCGTGAGCAAGCCGGGCAGCCCCTTGACGACGGCGCCGTCCCGGATGAAATCGGCAGGCACCCGCAGGACGCCCCCCTCCCGCCGGGCCAGTAGCGTCCGGTCGCGCACCATCTGCCGGACACGGGTCACGGGAACCTGCAGCTGATCGGCGACGTCAGGCAGGGTCAGCCAGTCCATGGTCAAGAGTAAACACCTAAGTCTCGATGGCGTCGTATGGTGCCGGCGCGGCCGCGGACGTTGGCCGCGCCCCTCGGCGAGGGGATGACCAGGCGGTTTCCGGCCGGGACGGTCCGGCCGGAACGGGTCAGAGCGCAGCCACCTGGGCGCYGCCCGCGGCCGCCGAGCGCACCGCCGCCTCCAACACCGCGACCACCGGACGGGCGGTCTGCACGCCGTAGCCGGACAGCGGCCAGCCCGAGACGAGACAGTCCGCCAGGTCCCGGTGAAACGTACTGCCCGAGGTGGGTGCCAGCGGGATGTGGCTGCGCACCCCGTCATGGGTGATCAGCACGAGCGACCCCGCCTCCGCCTCGAGTATCTCGGCCTCGGCCTCGACCTCGGACCGACGACCGGCGTGCCGTCCCAACCGCGGCACCAGCTTCCCCTCCCCGTCCCGGAAAGCCCCGCCGTCCCGGAAAGCCCCGTCCAGGATCAGCGAGCCGGTGGACCCGAGCACCTCGAACCGCGGGCGCCGGGCCACCGTCAGATCGGAGACCGTGACCTGCGCCTCGGCCCCACTCGCGAAACGCAGCAGCAGCCGGCTGTGGTCAGCGTTGCTGACGTGGTGCCAGACCCGCTTGACGGTGGACGCGCTGACCCATTCGACGGGCTCGTCAACGAGGGCGAGGATCTGGTCAACGCAGGCGCTGCCCCGATCATGGAGCTGCCCACCACTGATCCGCTCGTCGTCGTGCCAGGTGCCGGCTGGCCGGCGGAAGCCGCCCCGGTGGGCGTCCAGCCGCAGCGGCTCGCCGACGGCGCCGCGGTGCACGGCGGCGCGGACCGCCCGGTAGCCCGGGTCGTCCCGACCCTCCGGATACACCGCGAGCACCAGGGACCGGGCCTCCGCGAGCTCCGCGAGCTGGTCGGCGTCCGGGGTCGACAGGCAGAGCGGGGCGTGCACGACGACGTGCTTGCCGGCCTCCAGCGCACGACCAGCCCATTCGAGACGGGTGTGGGTCGGTGTGGCCACGATGACGACCCCGAGATCCGGATCGTTGACCAGGTCGTCCGGGTCGTCGACGCGGCGCGGCGGGCGACCCGCCGCGTGCGCCGGGAGCCGGCCGGCACCGCCGTCGCAGAGGGCGGCGAGTTCCAGGCCCTCGGTCGCGTCCACCGCCGAGTGGTGCGTCCCGGTGATGTCCGGGGTGCCCAGCAGCCCGACCCTGGCCGGCGCGGCGTCGAGCACGCCGAGGCAGTGYCGCAGCCAACGTCCCACGAGCCGCTGGTAGGCGGGATCGGCGAGCACGGCGGGACCGGTACCCAGGGTGAATATGCCGAGGCCCGTGGAGGGCCGCCAGGTGCAGACGGGATGCTCGCCCATCTCGTGCCGGACCAGGAGCAGYCGCTCCACGTCGTCGGCAATCTTGTCGGGGATGATCCAGCTCTCCCGGGGGCGGAAGTCCGCGGACCGGGCCATGACCGCGCCGCCCTGCGGCCCGACGGTCAACCGCAGGTCGTAGGGCGCGGTGGTCCGCCCCGGGATGAAACCGGACGCCTCGATGAGCGGACTTCCCGGCGGCAGCGCCCGCATGGTCGGCCCGGCGAGCAGGACCGGGACGGTCTGCCGGGCCCGGTCCAGCAACTCCTGCTCGACGTGGTCGAGCGGACGGTCGATGAGCACGAGAAGCGCGTCGGCCGACCGTGCCGAGGTCGGGCCGAGACCCGCTGCCCGCAAATGGTCGCCGAGCGCGTTCACACCGGCCAGGTTCGACACCAGGTGAATGCGAGGCACGTCTCCGCACTCTAGTGACTGTTCCCGACGTTCCGGCGATTGGGGTCATCAAACAAAGATCCAAATAAAGATCCGCGCAAAGATTTACACAAGGATGCATACATAACGCAATGCCGGGCAAGAGTACCAATGATCCTGATATCCAGAAATCCCGCCGTCCGGCCGATCGGAACGCCTGGAACGCCTGGAACGCCTGGAAAATCCGGAGCACCGGGAACACCGGGTCGTCACCGGGCGTCATCGACTTGCCGCGGCCAGTTCCTTCATCGACACGGAGATATCGGCGAAACGCTCCCGATCCGGGATACCGTCGGCCGCCATCAACCGGCGACCGGCGACCATGTCCATCGGGCGCCCCACAGTGACCAGCGCCTCGAGACGGCCGTCCGGGGCGAACCACCCGGCCGACCAGCCAGACGGACGCCCGCCGTCGGGCGGCACGACGACGCCCGGATCGCCCCGGAACACCGGGGCAGCCTCTGCCGAAGGGAGTCCCGCGAACTGCACCATGCGGCCGAACTGTTCCGACCAGAAGTAGGGCACCGGGTCATAGACGGCCTCCCCGCCGAGCAGCGTGCTGACCGCGACCGCGGGCGACTGCTGGGCGCAGTCCCAGTGCTCGACCCGCAGCCGCCGACCGTAGCGACGCGACCACCAAGCAGCACAGTCACCGACCGCGACCACCGGCGGCCGGTCGCCGTCGGCACCGTCGGCACCATGGGTCCACCGGGCGGCGAGATGCTCGTCAACCACGACTCCCCGGTCGAGGGCGAGCCCGGAACCGGCGAGCCAGGYGGTGCCGGGCCGCACCCCGACGCCGACGACAACCTCGTCCGCAATCAGCTCCTCACCGCCAGCCAGCACCAGCCCGTCGGGGGTGACCCGCTCCACGGCCGTGGCCAGGCGCAGGGTAACCCCGGCCCGGGCGTACCACGCGATCGTGCACCGGCCCACCTGCGCGCCGAGCGCGGCGAACAGCGGCGAGGCGGCTGCCTCCACGACGGTGACCTCGGCACCGATCGCTGCCGCCGCCGTGGCGACCTCCGCGCCGATCCAGCCGGCACCAACGATGACGAGCCGGACGCCGGGACGCAGGGCGCCACGCAGATCCCGGGCGTCGTCAATGGAACGCAGGACCCGCTGTGGGCCGTCGCCCGGCAGGGTTACCGGGTCGGCTCCCGTCGCCAGCACCAGGCCGTCGTAGTCCAGCGGCCCCGCGTCGGTCTCCACAGTGCCCGGTCGCAGGCCCGTCGCCCGCCGTCCGAGGCGCACCTCGACCCCGTCGAGGTCGAAGGGCAACGTCGTGTCGTCGATGCGGCCGGAGAGCACCGCCTTGGACAGCGGCGGACGATCGTAGGGCCGGTGCGGCTCCGCCCCGAGCAGGATCACCTCTCCCGCGAAACCACGCGCGCGCACCTCGGCGGCGGCCCGGCCCCCCGCCATTCCCGCGCCCACGACGACTATTCGCTGCATTCGAGCAGACTATCGACGACCCGCGACGCCGGGCCGCCGTCACCGCACCGGGTCGACAAGCGGAAAGGCGTCCTTCCACACCGGCTCGTACCCGGCTTCGGCGAGCATCGCGGCGATCTGTGCCGGCGAACGCTCGTCGGAGATCGAGAACTGTTCCTGGGCCGTGCCGGGCGTGGTGTAGCCGCCGGGTTCGGTGGAGGAGCCGGCGCTCATGGTGGTCACGGCGATGCGGACGAGCCCGTCGCGCAGCACCGCCGGCTCCCGGGTCGACAGCGACAGCGCGAGGTCCGGCTCGAACAGGCGCAGGGCCGCGTACGCCTGGACGAACTCCGCGTCGTCAACGACGACGACCGGCGGGAACCCGCTGGCACTCGGCTTGATGCGCGGCAGCGCGATCGAGACCTCGGTCCGCCAGTAGCGACGGGAGAGAAAGGAGGCGTGCGCGGCCAGCGCGAGCACGTCAGCGCGCCAGTCCGGGGCGAGCCCGAGCAGCGCGCCGATCCCGAGCCGGCGCACCCCGGCCCGCGCGGCCCGTTCGAACGAGGACAGCCGCCGGTCGTAGTCACGCTTCCAGCCGGCGACGTGCACCTCGGCGTAGCGGGCCCGGTCGTAGGTCTCCTGGTAATGGACGACTCCCTCCAACCCGGCACGCACCAGCCGGGCATAGGTGTCGTCCGACCAGGTCTGGGTCTCGATGCTGATCGAGGGGAACATCGGCCGTAGCCGCTCGACCACCGCGACGAGGTAGTCGGCCGATACCTCGACGCGATGCTCGCCGGAGACGAGCAGCAGATGACGGAACCCCCGGTCGACCAGCAGGCGTCCCTCCGCCACCACCTCCTCAAGGTCCAGCGTGCGGCGCACCACCGGCAGGCCCTTGGCGAAGCCGCAGTAGGTGCAGGACGACAGGCAGGCGTTCGACACGTACATCGGGGCGAACAGCCGGACCGCCCGACCGAACCGGAGCAGGGTCGCCTCCCGGGCGGCAATCGCCAGCTCCTCCAACCGGGCGGTGGCCGCGGGTGAGAGCAGGATCGCCAGCTCCGCGAGACCGATCCGGGGGGTGGCCGACCCACCGGATCCGGGCCGAACCCGCCGCAGCACCGTGTCCACCTCGGCGGACGTGGCCCGCCGCGACATCGCGGACAGCCCGGCCAGGTCGTGACCGGCAAGTTCGCGCGYGAACTCCCCTGGCGGGGCGCTCACCTGGACGCCTCGCCCACCACCGCAGCCGGGGACGTCGCCCGGGACACCGAGGGCACGGGCGACGCCGGTGACGGGTGGGACGCCGGTGACGGGTGGGCGCCGAGGAACCCGGTGAGCGGGGAGGAGGCGGACGCCACCGTGGCCGGGCCGGCAGCCCCTCGGCCGGCCAGGAAACCCAACCGGCCGGCGGCGGTGGCGAGCGCGAAGGCCCGCGCCATGCGCGCCGGATCGGCGGCCACCGCGATAGCGGTGTTGACCAGCACCGCGGCCGCGCCGATCTCCATCGCCTCGGCCGCGTCCGAGGGCACCCCGAGCCCGGCGTCCACGACCACCGGCACCCCGGCGCTCGCCACGATTGCCTCGATCGCGTCCCGGGTGCGCAGCCCGCGGTTCGAGCCGATCCAGCTGCCCAGCGGCATCACGGTGGCGCAGCCGACCTCCTCCAGCCGGCGGGCCAGCACCGGGTCGGCCGAACAGTAGGGCAGGACCGTGAAGCCGTCGGCCACCATGAGCTCGGCGGCGCGCAGGGTCTCCAGCGGATCCGGCGCCAGGGTGCGCGGATCCGGGGTGACCTCCAGCTTGACCAGACCGGTGCCCGTCGCCGCCCGCCCGAGGCGGGCCAGCCGCAGCGCCTCGGCCGCGTCCACCGCGCCCGAGGTGTTGGGCAGCAGGGTCATCGACGGCGGGATGAAGTCGAGAACGTCGCCGTCACCGATCCGGCCGATGTCGACCCGGCGCAGCGCCACGGTGACGATGGTGGCACCGGATGCGACGAGGCTGTCCCGCATCACCCGGTGACTCGCGAACTTCCCGGTGCCGATCAGCAGCCGGCTGCCGTAGGCCCGCCCGGCGATGACGAGATCGTCCGCCCCCGCGGCACCGGGTCCGGCCTCACCACCACCCCCGCCGCCGACGGCGGAACCTCCACCGGCGAGGCCATCGGGACAGGAACCGTCGGGGGGAGAATCGCCGGGACGGGAACCGGCAGGACGTAGGGGGTGCTGCGACACGATCTTTCATCCTCCCCACGCGCGCATGACCGCGATCGGGTATACGGGTCGCCGACGGGATACTGGCCAGCCTCTCAGCCCACGTCCGTGGGCTCCCCGGAGCAATCGACAGTGTAACCGCTGCTTCCTGGCCGCGGCTTCGGGTGTCCCGCCGCGACGCCGATCTGCGACGCCGATCTGCGACACTGAYCCACGCCCGTCGACGATCATCGCGGCCTTGAGAACCGATTCAATGTGGGCACCCGGGTTTCACCCGGTGGACACCATGCTGCGCGACGAGGTACTTCTCGCTCGAACGACGTATCCGGGTTAACCTCGCGGGGCTCGGTAGCGGCATCCTTCGACAACGATCGTAAACTCTCCCTCGTGGATGCCACCGTGGCCGACCCCGTCGTAGGTCGGCTTCTCGACGGCCGCTACACGGCGCAGGAACGGCTCGCCGTCGGCGGGATGGCGACGGTGTACGTCGCGCACGACAACCGGCTGGACCGGCTCGTCGCCCTCAAGGTCATGCATCCCACTCTCAATCACGACCCGGAGTTCGTCACCCGTTTCCATCGMGAGGCCAAGGCCGTGGCACGGCTCAACACCCCGCGCGTCGTCTCCATCCTCGACCAGGGTTCCGACCACATCCCCGCCGGTCTGGTCAACTACCTGGTGATGGAGCTGGTGCGCGGCCGGTCGCTGCGCCAGCACCTGGGCGCCCGGGGTCGGCTCCCGGTCACCGAGGCCATCGAGATCATCGAGCCCGTGATCGAGGCCCTCGCCGCCGCGCATGCCGCCGGCATCATCCACCGCGACATCAAGCCCGAGAACATCCTGCTCGGTGACGACGGCCAGGTGAAGGTCGCGGACTTCGGCCTCGCCCGTCCGGTGAGCCAGCCCACCCAGGCACTCACCGGCGGCGTGGTGATGGGCACTGTCGGGTACCTCGCCCCCGAGCAGGTCACCCACGGCGTCGCCGACACCCGCAGCGACGTCTACGCCGCCGGTGTGGTGCTCTTCGAATCCCTGACCGGGCAGCTCCCGCACAGCGGCGCCACCCCGATGTCGGTGGCCTACCAGTCGGTCCACGGCGACGTGCCGGCGCCGTCCACCATGATCGAGGGCATTCCCGCCGAGCTGGACGGTCTTGTTCTCCGGGCCACCGCCCGCGACCCGGCGCGCCGGCCGGTCGATGGTGCGGCCCTGCTGGCGGAGCTGCGGCGCATCGAGCCGTTCCTGCCCCCGCAGGACGCCTACCCGAGCGGGTTCACCGGCGAGATCGAACGGATCGGGTTGGCCGAGCGGCCTTCAGGGGCCCGGGAGCCCGGGTACCCCCAGGAGCCCGGGTACCCCCAGGAGCCCGGGTACCCCCAGGAGCCCGGGTACACCCAGCCGTTCCAGGCCGAGGACTACGACGACTCCCGGGGCGCCGGGCCGGGGGCCGCCGCGGAGCGCGCGTTCGCCGGTGCCGGGCCGGGCCAGCCAGGCACCGGCGCGCTCTATCGATCCGCCTCCCCGCCCTCGCCGACCGCCACGGCCTATCTCGGGGGCGGTGGCGGGCGCGGGCGGCGACGGGCCGCCGCATCGCCACGCTCCCGAGGGCTCATCCCGGTCGTCGTCGGTGGCATGGCCGTCCTGGTCCTGCTGCTCGGGATCCTCGCGTTCCGTTCCCTGTCCGGCGGAGGGACCGAGGTCCCGCTGCTGACGAACCTGAGCAGATCCGACGCCGAGAAAATGCTGCGCGACGCCGGCTTCCAGTTCACCTACCTCGACCCGGTCGCCAGCGCCACGGTACCGGTCGGCCACGTCGCCCAGCAGGATCCCCGGGACGGATCGAAGGTCGACAAGGGCGCGCTCATCACCCTGCGGCTGAGCTCCGGCCCCGCGACGGTGCGCGTGCCGGACCTGGCGAACCTCACCGAGACCCAGGCCAAGGCCCGGCTGGCCGAAGTGGACCTGACCCTCGGCGGCCTGAGCCCACAGTCCAGTGACACGGTGCCGGCGGGCCATGTGATCGGTACGAACCCCGGGGCCGGCACCGCGCTCAAGCCGAAGGACCAGGTCGTCGTGATCACTTCGACGGGCCCCGCGACGAAGCCGGTGCCGGCCGACATCATCGGCAAGTCGTTCGAGGAGGCCAAGGCCGAGCTCGTCGGCCTGAACATCGGCCTCGTGGTGCAGCGCACCGACGCCGTGAACGACGCCGTGCAGCCCGGTGAGGTCTTCGGGGTCTCTCCCGACGTGGGGCAGCCGATCTCACCCGGCGGCACCGTCACCCTCACCGTAGCCGAGGCCGACGGGTTCGACAACGGTGACGGTTCCGGGGGCGACGGCAGCGGGATCCAGGTCCCGGTGCCGAACGTGGTCGGGAAGAGCTACCGGGAAGCCGAGAACATCCTGCAGCGCCGGGGGTTGAAGATTGACCGTATCGGCTGGATCGGCGGGCCGGGCGACCGGGTGACATCGCAGTCCGCCAAGGCCGGGAGCAAAATCGAAAAAGGAAGTACCGTGCACGTCAACACAACGTGGGACCCCCTCGGCTGAGCCGCCATCCTCCACCAGGTTGATCATATTGTGCAACGAATCGCGCGGTGGGCGAAAGATCCGCGACCGCTTCCCCGGGGGGACGACGGCGTGAAGGCAGCGCGTGGTCGTGGCCGGTGGCCCGCCGGCCCGCGGCGGCCGACGTCGTGGTGGCGGGAGTCGTCGTGGTGGCGGGAGTCGTCGTGGCGGGGCATGGCCGGCGGTGGACGGCGGGCCGAGCGGGTCGCCGACCTGCTGGACGGACAGCGCCCCCCGTATGACGAGACCGACGCGCGGCTGATCGACACCGTGGCGGCCCTCCGGGACCTGCCGTCACCGCGGCTGCATCCGGCACGGCACGCCGCCCTGCGCGGACAGCTGTTCGCCGCCGTCACCGGCTCCCCGGCATGCGATCCCGTCCGTTCCCCCGCCGCCGTTTCCCCCGGCACCTCCGTGAAGGGCCACGAGACCGAGGCCCGTCCCACAAGAACCCGTCCCGCACGCACGCCTCCCGAGGGCGTCGATCCTGACCTGCCGGGAAACGATCCGGTCGACGCGCGGTGGGTACGCCGGACCGGTGCCCGCGGTGTCTCTGCCTGCGGTGTCTCCGGCCGGGGCAGGATGACCCGGGCCGCCCGGCCGCTGCTGGCCGGAGCACTCACCGCCGCCGTCACCACGGCGGCCCTCGCGGTCAGCTCGGGGGACTCGCTACCCGGCGATACCCTGTACGGCGTCAAACGACAGGTCGAAGACCTCCAGGTGTCGCTGGTCCGCGATCCGGTCGAGCGGGCGAAGACCCGGCTGGGCATGGYCGGCTTGCGGATGAGCGAACTGCGCACGATCACGGTGAACGACGGCGGGGTGATCGCCCCGGAAACCGGTGCCGGCGCTCCGGAGACGAGCCCGCGGGTGCCGGTGGTGAACCCCACGGCGACCGCCGCACCACCGACCATCGCGGTGTCACCGACCATCGCGGTGTCACCCGCTGCGGTGTCACCCACTGCGGGGACGTGGCCTCCCGGTCCCCGCACACCCGCCGTCTCCGGCGACGCCGGCGAATCCGATGGCCCCGACGCGCCGAGCGACCCGCCCGGCCCCGGCAACGGGGACCGCCTCGACCCCGAGCTGGTCAACGCGCTGCTGCGGGACTGGATCGCCGAGGTGCGCGCCGGCACGCAGGTACTGCTGGCCCGGGTCGCCGCCGGGGACACGGACGCCTGGACCACGGTGAACGCCTTCACCACCGAGCAGTCCCGCGGGCTGAAGAACCTGCTGAGATCGCTTCCCGTGGGCTCGGTCGGACCGGCGCATGCGGCTCTGGATCTCATCGACGACGTCAGGCGCAGGCTCGGCCCGCGGGCACCAGCGCCGGTCCGGGCCCCCTCACCCGTCCGCCAGATCTCTCCGATCGTGCCGACCGGTGACGCCCTCACCCCCCCGCCCTACGTGGCGCCGCTGCTCTCCGCACCTCGGCCCACGGCGACCGGGGCCACCGCCGCGCCCGCCCTCAGCACTCCCACCCCCGGCACTCCCACCCCTGCCGGCACCGGCATCGGCTCGCCGGGGCCCCCGAGCCCGGCGCCGGGTGGTGCCACGAGCGGAACGACCATCCCGACCCCGACCCCCGCCACGACCCCGACCCCCGCCACGACCCCGACCCCCGCCACGACCCCGACCCCCGCCACGACCCCGACAGACGACACGACCCCGACAGACGACACGACCCCGACCCCCGCCACGACCGCATCCGATGTCACGCCGACCACGGTGGGCGCGCCCTCGCCGCAGAGCCCCCCGAACGGGGCGCCGACGCCGGGATCCCGCTAGAATCTGTTCCGAGTTTGGATCATGGGGTTGGCAGGCTGCGTAGCCAGAGGATGGATCCGCGCAGGTGGAGTCCTGCGGCGTAGCTTTCGGGTGTCTTGTCGTAGCGGGTGGCCAGACCCCGCCATTCCTTGATCTTGCTGATGCCGCGCTCCACGGTGTTGCGGTCTTTATAGAGCGCGGCGTCGTGGCGGACCGGGCGACCTCCGGCGCTGCCGCGCTTCTTAYGGTTGGCCGTCTGATCGGCCTTCTCCGGAGGACGAGCCGTGGTACTCGCTCTTCCCAGGACCCCCGCGTCACGGGCTCGGGTCCCAATGCCGCTTCCACTAACTGGATCTTGATGGTCGTCGGTGTGTCGGTTCCGGCTGTTCTGTCTGGTTGCCGGCATGATCGGGGTGTGTGGCGGACAGTGAGGCGGTTGYRGGTAGCCAGCTGACRGACTGGATCTCTCTGGGGGTCCTGACGTCGTTCGTCCCGCGTGATGCGGTCGATGAGGCGATCGAGGCGACCGGGGCGGGTGCCCGGCGCTCCGACACGACGATCCCCCCGCAGGTCGTGGCCTATTTCGTGATGGCGCTCGCGTTGTTCGCGGACGACGACTACGAGACGGTCGCCCGCCGGCTCGCCGCCACGCTCACCGATCTCGACGTGGTGGGGCCGCGGTGGGAACCGACCTCGTCAGGGCTGACCAAGGCCCGCCAGCGGCTCGGTGCGGCGCCGCTGGCCGAACTGTTCGGTCAGGTCGCCGGGCCGGTCGCGGACCTGGACACGGTCGGGGCGTTCCTGAGCCGGTGGCGGCTGATGAGCATCGACGGGCTGGAATGGGATGCCCCCGCCTCGAAGGAGAACATCGCCGCGTTCGGCCTACCGGCCGGCCGCGTCGACGCGCCAGGGGTACTGCCGAAGGTCCGCGCGGTGACCGTGTCCGAGTGCGCCTCGCACGCGCCGGTCCTGGCCGCGTTCGGCCCGGCCGGTGGGGCGAAACCCGCCAGCGAGCAGGCACTGGCCCGGACTGTCTACCCGCGRCTGGCCTCGGACTGGCTGCTGCTCGCGGACCGTAACTTCTACTCGTGGGCGGACTGGTGCACCGCGGCGGACACCGGTGCGGCGCTGCTGTGGCGGGTCAAGGCCACCCTGCGCCTGCCCCCGCTGCGCGCGTTGTCCGACGGTTCCTATCTGACCGTGCTGGTCAACCCGAAGGTCACCGGGAAGGCCCGGGAGACCCTCGTCACCGCGGCCCGCGCCGGCGCGCCGCTGGACCCGACGAAAGCCCGTTACACCCGCCTCGTCGAGTACGACGTCCCCGACCGTGAGGGCGACGGGAAACACGAGATCACCGGCCTGCTCACCACGATCTGTGACCCGCGGGAGGCGACCGCGACCGCTCTGGCCGGGGCCTACCGGCAAAGATGGGAACACGAGGTCGCGATCGAAGACGCCAAACAACTCGTCGGCGTCGGCCAGGCCCGCAACCGGCTCGCCACCGCCGCGCAACGCGCCGTCCCGTTCGGCCTGACCTGCCAGACCCTCGCCTTCRCCTGGTACCTCACCACCGGCCACCACCACGACGACGCCGCGGAGCACCGCGCCCGCGCGCCCTGGTACACCACCAAGACCCGGCCCTCGACCGCCGACCTGCTCGCCAAGCACCGCCGCGTCCTCATCGCCACCAAATACCAGCCCGCTCACCCCGAACAGCCCACCCCAGCCGAAATCCACACCCTCCGACTGGCCTGGGAGATCACCGCCGCATAACTACGAAAGTCGAGGTGTTAGTAGGAGTGCGAAACGCTCCTGGACGGAGGCCGGCGAGCAGGCGAGGGAGGTGTCGAGAGCTGCCTGATTGACCGGCCGGGGGGTGATGGTGTTGCTACCGGCCTCCCACTTCGAGACCATGCGCTCGCTGACGCCGATATGTGCCGCGAATGCTTGCAGGCTCATCCGTTTGGCCTGACGTAKTGCCCGGATCTCTCGTCCTGTCCAGCGGATCACGGTAGCCATCCRTGAGCTTCCTACTCCAGGGAATCGCCGGGGATGGCGATATAGGTGGCATGGAGTTCCCGTAGAATTGGATGGTCGTCGAGAAGGTTCACACCATCAATCATGTGGATCGGGMGGACGCCGATCGAAGTGTTAGTAGCAAAAGCCGCCTGCATGCTGCCGAGCATATCCAGGGTAACAGGGGCGGTGACGTGAGTGCCGACCTGCTGCAGGAGTCCCATGGTTACTCCAGGCAKGACGTCGGCTTTGGGCCAGATGACGTTGTCGCCATCAAAGAAACCGACGTTCCAGGTGGCGCCTTCGGAGACGACTCCTGTGGGATCGGTGAACAGCGCATCATCATAGCCGTCGAGTTGGGCACCGCGGCGATGGTACAGAGAGCCGAACAGGCCGACGTGTTTCACCATCGGAAGATCCCGCAAGTAGACGCAGGCCTTCACGCGTAGCGCCGGCAACACGGTCGGCGCGACCGGTCGAGTGGTCACCAGGATGTGTGGAGCGGCCGTCRCACCCGGGTGCCCGAGTTCCAGTGCTGGGTCGAAGACGGTGACGCGGACGACGAGCGAGCCGGTTCTGCCTCCGACCGCGTGACGGACCAGCTTCAGGACGTGTTCCGGATCGAGGTCGGCTGCAAAGACGATGCGGYAGYCACGGACCAGCCKGCTCAGGTGCAGCGGCAGGCCCCGTACCCGGCCATCATCGACGCGCATCGAGGTGAAGTGCCCGAGGTTGGTCAGGGCCAGCGCCGCGAGCGCCTCAGGGGTGACCGGGTGGCCGTCGAGTTCCGCCATGTCCTGGAGTCTGGCAGCCGGGGGCAGCCCGGCAAGCGGATGGGTGTCTGGGTCCGCCAAGTTCAGTGAAAGTTCGGTACTGGGACGGTGCAGTGACCTTGTGGGTGGAGCTCGTGTCGCGGCAATCTGGGGACTCTCTACAGAGTCATAACCCGCTAGTCCCACCCACTTCCCGATCTTGGACACTGAGCTGGCGGTCGGGATCCCAATGCTGCCTCCACCCGCAGAAGCGGTCCGGGAGACTTCACCTCGCGCCCATTTATCGAGACGCTTGTTCAGAGATGCATGGAGATGACGAAAGCATCTATTCGCCATGGGCCCACGTGACCAGACCCACGAACGAACCCGGGGCCGCCGGCCGGACGCCCGCCGAGGGCCACCAGCCCAGCCCTGACCGGTCGTCGTCCAGCGCCGTGCTGCGTTCCGGAGTCGGACAGGGCGTGGTGGCCGGGGTGGGGAGGGAGCCGGTCGGAGCGGCCGTTGACGGCGCTCACTCCCCACCGCTCCCGATCCGGACGCCACATCCGGGCTGGGGTGTGGTCGAGCTGGACGTGAACRGCCGAGTTGTCCGGATCATCGTCGGTGAGCCGGAGTTCCGCAGCCCTGCCGATGCCGATCTGTACGCCCGCAGCAGAGGTCTTCCTGATCACCGCGTCGCGCCGRTTGACCTCGGCAGTCGGGTGCCGCCCAGGCTCTGAGACAGAGGCTGCCCCGGCCCGTCCATCCCGGCGCAGCTTCCCGGGATCCGAAACGGGGCCGCCCCGTCCACAGACGGCCCGTCCAGCACCCCGCCCACGGTGCGGCCTGCGACCGCGAGCGGGCCCTTGAACGCGCCGTAGCGACGTTCGACGACTTCCTGGCCTTTGTAGCGGGCGAGTACCTCGGCGGGGCCGATGGTGTCGGGCAGGTTGGTCAGCAGGGCGTACCAGCCGTCGGTGGCGGCCTCGGCGTCGAGCGCGGCGGAGTCGAAGTGCCAGGTCAGGGCCGGTTTCCCGGTGTCCGGATCGACGCTGGTGGCGGCGACGAGGTAGCGGGTGACGCGGTGTTTCGTCGCCAGCAGGGTCAGGCGGGCTTTCACCGCGGCTTCGGTGCGGTAGAGGTGGTGGCTGCCCGCGGCGCGGGTGAGGGTGTCGAGGTCGGTGCGGGCGCGGTCGAGTTTGAGTGCGCGGGCGGCTTTGGCGGCCTGGTCGTTCGCGGACGACCAGATGAACACCGTGCGCACGGTGACCGCCGCGTCGGTCTTGCGGGGCCCCCGCAGGGTTGTCACGCCCTCGCGGGCCCGGTAAGTCGCCCGGGCGTGGATCGGCTTGTCCTGGTCGCGCGCCGCGACGTGGTCGACGAGGGTGGYGGTGGCCCAGTCCTGGGCGGCTAGGACCTGCGCGGGCACGGCCGTCGTCGGTGCCGGCGCGAGGAACGTGACCCCAGGCGTGGAGGTCAGCGCGGTCAGGTTGGGGTAGGAGACGAGTTTGCTGTCGCCGACCAGCAGGAACCGCCGTTCGCCGGCGATCGTGGTCAGGGCGCGTATCGCGGCGGTGACCTGGGAGACCTGACTGACCTCACCGGCGCCGCCGTCGTAGGCGCGGTGGACCAGCGGGATCCCGCCGTCGCCGGTGACCGCGGGCCCGGTCTGGACCTTTTGAGGTCGGGGCGGCGGTCCTTGGGATGGCCGTACTTCGGGGTCGCGTAGTCGCCGTCGACCTCGGGGTAGGCGCCGTGCGGCGAGATCGACGTCATGCCCCAGTGGATCCGGGACACGTCGAGGCCGAACGCGGTGATCGCCGCGGCGCCGACCGAGCCGACGACGGCCTCGCAGACCGGGGCGAGCGCGTCCAGCGCCCGACCGACCCGGTCGTCGTTCAACACGTCCGGCGCGAGGCCGAACATCTCCTCGACCGCCCACTGGCGTGCCCACCGTTCGACGTGCAGCAGCGGGGTCGGCGAGGTCAGCCGGTTGGCGACCAGCGCGGCGATCACCTGCCCGTGGCTGGCCCGGTTGACCTTGTCACGCATCGGGGCGAGCCGGTCGATCRTGCCCGCGACATCGAGGCGGGCCAGGTAGTCACGCACGACGGGCAGCGCGCCGAGCGGCTTCTCGACGCTCGGCGGCCCGTAGTCCATCGCGACCGTCACAGCCAGGAACAGTCCCAGACCCGTCACTACCGATCGCGGTCACCCCGACGTGATCCGAACAAGAGATCAAGCAGCTGGCTCATCGCACGCACGCACGTGCGGAAGACAAGTCCAGCTCACGAGGGCCACGGCGCGCCGCGTTCTCCCCGCGTGTTCTGCAGCATCTCGGCGACGAGGAAGGCCAGTTCTAGCGCCTGCCCGGTGTTCAGACGGGGGTCGCAGGCGGTCTCGTAACGGCCGCCGAGGTCGTCTTCCCCGATGAGTTCGGCCCCACCGAGGCACTCGGTGACGTTCTCCCCGGTCAGCTCGATGTGCAGGCCACCGGGGTGGGTGCCCAACGCCTTGTGGACCTCGAAGAAGCCGAAGACCTCGTCGAGGACATCGTCGAAGTGGCGCGTCTTGACRCCGCCCACGTCACGGGTGTTGCCGTGCATCGGATCGCACGACCACACCACTGGCGGCCCGGCGGCGTTGACCTTCTCGATGATCGGGGGCAGCGTGTCCCGGACCCGCTTTGCCCCCATCCGGGAGATCAGGGTGAGCCGGCCGGGGACATGGTCGGGGTTGAGCCGCTCGGCAAGCTCGAGGACCTCGTCCGGGCCAGCCTTCGGCCCGATCTTGCAGCCGATYGGATTGCCCACCCGGGACAGCAGGTCGACGTGGGCACCGTCGAGGTCCCGGGTCCGCTCGCCGATCCAGATCATGTGGGCGGACAGGTCGTACGGGTCGCCGGTGGCGTCCTCGATCCGGGTCAGGGCACGCTCGTACTCCAGCAGGAGGCCCTCGTGACTCGTGAACAGCTCGACCCCGGTCAGCGCGGCGGTCCGATCGAGGTCGATRCCGCAGGCGGCCATGAAGGCGAGGGCACGCTCGATGTCCGTCGCCATCACCTCGTAGCGGCGACCCGCCGCGGAATCCCGCACGAACGCCTTGTTCCACTCGTGGACCTTCGACAGGTCGGCGAAACCTCCGGTGGCGAAGGCCCGCACGAGGTTCAGCGCGACTGCGCTCTGGTGGTAGGCGGCGACCATCCGCATCGGATCGGGCTGCCGCGCGGCGGCCGTGGGCGCGATGTCGTTGACGGCGTCGCCCCGGTAGGAGGGCAGCCCGGTGCTGGCCTCGATGTCCGCGGACCGCGGCTTGGCGTACTGCCCGGCGATGCGGGCGACCTTCACCACCGGCGTGCTCGCGCCATAGGTGAGGACGACCGCCATCTGCAGCAGCGTCTTGACCTTGTCCCGAATCTTGTCGGCGGTGTTCGCCACGAAGGTCTCGGCGCAGTCACCGCCCTGCAACAGGAACGCCTCGCCCCGAGCGACCAGCGCGAGACGGTCGGTCAGGGACCGGATCTCGGGCGCGGTGACCAGCGGGGGGAGGGCCGCAAGCTGGTCATGGGCGGCTCTCAACTCTGCCGGGTCGGGCCAGGACGGCTGCTGCTTGGCCGGAAGGGTCCGCCAGAGATCCAGTACGCTCACCACACCAGGGTACGGCCCAGGTCGAGCTCGAGCGGTCACCATCGCCCGACATCTTCCCGGGAATCGGCGTCTTCCCTTGGACAGGCATCCGCCCGGAACTCGGCACCCGGCCCTGGCTCCCGAATCGGGACCGGATCCTGGACCGAAATCAGATCCTGGAGCGGGATCGGTTCCCGGACCGGGATCGGTTCCCGGACCGGATCCGGCCCGACGGCCCGCCCCTCCCCCGGTCAGCCGAAGAAGATCTCGGCCTCGTGGTAGAGCTCCTCGGGCACCGTCTTGAGCTCGCGGGTCGCATCCTGCAGCGGAACCCGGTCGATGCGGGTGCCGTGCAGGGCGACCATCACCCCGAAGTCGCCTTCGTGCAYGGCGTCGACGGCGTGCAGTCCGAAACGCGTCGCGAGCCATCGATCGAAGGCCGTGGGCGTGCCGCCGCGCTGCAGATGCCCGAGCACCGTCGCGCGCGCGTCACGACCGGTGCGGGCGCGGATCTCGGTCTCCAGGACCGCCCCGATGCCCTGCAGGCGGACATGCCCGAAGGCATCGACYTCACCCTCCCTGGCGACCAGGGTACCCGTGATCGGGACGGCACCCTCGGCCGCGACGATGATCGGCGCGTAGTGGGTGGCGAACCGGGCTTCGACGAAGGCGCACACCTTGTCGAAGTCGAACGGCCGCTCCGGGATGAGAATGACRTTGGCTCCCCCCGCCATGCCGCTGTGCAGAGCGATCCACCCGGCATGACGGCCCATGACCTCAACGATCAACACCCGGTGATGRCTTTCCGCGGTGGTGTGCAGCCGGTCGATCGCCTCCGTGGCGATGTTGACCGCGGTGTCGAAACCGAAGGTGTAGTCCGTCGCGGAGAGGTCGTTGTCGATGGTCTTGGGCACTCCGACCACGGGCAGTCCCTCGGCGTGTAGTTGGGCGGCCACCCCCAGGGTGTCCTCCCCGCCGATCGCGATGAGCGCGTCCACCTCGGCTGCGGCGAGGTGCTCGCGCACCAGCGCCGGCCCGTCCACGGCGGCGTAGGGATTGGTGCGGCTGGAGCCGAGGATCGTGCCGCCACGCGGGAGGATCCCCCGCACGGCCGCGATGTCCAAGGGGACCGTCTCGCCGGTCAGCGGCCCTCGCCAGCCGTCCCGGTACCCGACAAAGCTGTGGCCGTAGACGCTCTCTCCCTTGCGCACGACGGCCCGGATCACCGCGTTGAGTCCCGGGCAGTCGCCGCCGCCGGTCAGTACGCCGATCCTCATCCCGAGTCCTCTCGTCGACCGTACACCGCTTTCTCCGGCGGCAGCGTAGCGGGAGAGCCACACTTCAGGACAACAGCGCGGTCACGTGGCGTGGCAATGACGAGGCCGCCACGGCCACGTCATCGACTCATCGGGATGGGTTCGACACGGCGGCGACCTGGGCGCGCAGCGGGGCGAGAACCCGCCACCGGGCGAGGTTGTGCAAGGCGTCGGCGAGCGCATCGTGGGCGTTGGGCGGCGGTGCGGGAAGAACCGGCCGGCCCACTTCCTMCCACAGCTGACGCAGGTCCCGGGTGAAGCGGGGCAGCTGGGCGGGCAGGGCGGTCATCGTGCCAAAGAGCTGGCAGAGCACCACGTGGTCATAGGCCCCGTACCAGGCCCACAGCTMGGGGGCACCGCCCGCGGTCAACAGCGCGGCGACCTCGTCGCGGATTCGGGCCCGCGGCTTCCACGCCTCGTCCGATGGCGACGGCAGCTGGTCGAGGACGTTGCGACGGACCCAGGGCACAGCCCACGACGGGTCGAACTCGGTCGACACGGCATAGTACCGCTGTGTGCCGTCCTCGCTGACGATTCCGACGCTGACCAGATCGAGCCAGTGATGACCGGTGTCGGCGCGTTCGATGAACTCGGTGTCGTAAAAGAAGCGGGTTCCCACCGGCTCAGTCTCCTCCGGCCGAGGTGTCCGCCATGGTCGGCCGCTCGACCGCGGACCACCCCGGGCCGGGGCCCGAGCGCCGGCGCCACGGGCGCAGCAAGGCCCCGAGCAGCAGCGCCGCCAAGGCGGCACCGACCAACGGCAGCAGCCACAGCAGCGGCCCGGAGTACTCCTCCGTGGCGTCATCCCCGGACGCCGCCACCCGCGGACCGTCCGGTCCCGGCGACCGCCCTCCCGCCGGGACGATCGCCGGCGTCGCGCGGCAGCCGGCCGAACCCGCGACGGACGGCGGAGTCACCGCGGGACCGGTCGCCGGAGAGACCCGGACCTCGACCCGGGCGGCGCCGGGATCACTGACGAGGCAGAGCAGACCCGCCCCGGGCGCGGACGTCACCCGCGCCCCGGTGACCTGCACCTGGTAGCCCGTCGGATAGGACCAGGCCGGCACGCTGATCGCGGTCGCCGTGCCGGCAGCGAGGGGCGGCCCGGCCGACGGCGCGGTCCGATAGGCCACCGTCAGCACCCGCGACGCGTCGAAGCGCAACACCTCCGGTACCCCGGCGATGGCCACGGGGTAGGGGCGGACGATGTCCGCGGGCGGGGCGGGCGCCCGGCGTTCGGCGCCGCCGAGCCCGACGGGCGCGGCGGTGCCCACCGTGCCCCCGGTCGGGCTCGGGACGTCGTAGAACCAGCTCAGGCCGAACGCGTCGGCGGAGGCGACGAGACCGCGGACACTGACCGCCGACCCGTCCTTCCAGCCGACCAGGTATCCGGTCGGATCATTGACCGCCACCGTCGATGCGGCGTCGAACGGGGCAGGCCGCTCCCGCCACAGCAGGTGCGCGCCGTCATGCGCGGYCACCGCCGCAACGAGACCCGCACCGCCGCCACCACCATCGGGCACCTCGTAGCCGAGCAGGCCCGGCACATCGCGGAACCGCGTCGCCAACCGTTCGAGCCCCGCGGCGAGGCCGGCGACGGAGGGCACGTAGCCCGCCGAGGAGGGCACGATCCGCAGCGTGACCCGCAACCCGCGGTCGGTGAACATGCGGGTGAGGGCGGCGGCCTGGTCGAGTCCGGGGTCGGCGGGCGTGGTCGCCGCGCCGGCACCGTCGAGGACCGGCCCACCGGAGGTCGCCGGGAAGCGGCCGCCGCTGGCCATCGGGACCGCCAGGCGCACCCCGGTAAATCCGAAGCCGACCCAGGTGTCGATGTCCCCGGCGGTGGGCGTCACCCCGGCCGGCACCGTGATTCCATGCAGGACGACCACCCGGCGATCACTGTCCGTAAGATACGTTCCCGAGCGACCGATCGTATCGGCCGGGGCAGCGCCCACGGACGGTCCAACGGGTCCAGCAGGTGCGGCGGGTCCAGCGGGGGAACCGGCCGCCGAGGCCCCGGGCACCGGGCCCGTTCCCGCGAGGCAGCCGACGATCAGGCCGAGCGCGACCAGAAGTGGACGCCGTCCCGGGAATCGCCGGGGATGTTCGAAGCCGCCGCGACGCCGACCGATCGCCGTCCAGCCAGGAACGCTGTCACCACACACCGGACCATCCTGCCGTGCCCACCGCAAACGGGTCAGACCGCCCGGTCGATCCGGTCTTTGGTGGCACGTGGGTTCGCCGGCGCCGTGACCGGCAGCCCGAGCTGATCCGGAGACCGAGCCGGCGTCGCCGCCCCAGGGGAACCCGGCGCTGTGCCGGTGGACGCCGGGGAGACCGATGCCGTGCCAGTAGACGCCGCGGCCGCCCCGGCAGCCGCCTGTGCCCGGGCGGCCGCGAGCTCCTCCTTGGCCCGCTTCGCGTACAGGTCCACGTACTCCTGGCCGGACAGGGCCATCAGCTCGTACATGATCTCGTCGGTGACCGAGCGCAGGACGAAACGATCATCTGCCATGGCCGCGTAGCGGCTGAAGTCGAGCGGGCGGCCGATGCGGATGCCGACCCGACGGATCTTCGGCACCAGCTGGCCCGGCGGCTGAACCTCGAAAGTCCCGATCATCGCCACGGGGATGACCGGGACCCCGGCCTCCAGCGCCAAGCGCGCGACACCGACCTTGCCGCGGTAGAGCCGGCCGTCCGGGGATCGGGTGCCCTCCGGATAGATCCCGAGCAGGCGGCCCTGGCGGAGCACCCGGACCCCCGAGCGCAACGCGCCCTCGCTCGCCTTGCCGCCGCTGCGATCGATCGGGATCTGGCCGACGCCGCTGAAGAACACMCGCTTGAACCACCCCTTGACGCCCGCCTCGGTGAAGTAGTCGCTCTTCGCCAGGTAGGTGACACGGCGGGGGACGACCAGCGACAGGAAGAGGTGGTCCAGGAAGGAGAGATGGTTGCCGGCGAGGATCGCGGGCCCCTCCAGGGGGATGTTCTCCGCCCCCTCGACCCAGGGACGCCAGAACAGTCGCAGGACAGGTGTCAGGAATACCTTGACCACCCAGTAGAACAAGACAGCTCCCACCTGGTCACCGCCGCACGACGACGGCCCGCCGGGGGCGCCCGTGGCCAGTCGCCCGTCTTCATCCGCCGACGCCGATCACACCTGGCCCGAACCTCCCACGAACCGACCGGCCGGTCGGGCACCGGGGCGCACGCCGCCGGTCCACGACCCGCGGCCTCGTCGGGGTCCGCCACGGAGACCCCGACGATCCTTGCGACCCCACCGCGCCGGGTCGCCCAGGGCCGGGTCGCCAGGATGATGGGCTTGTTCGAGCCTAAGGAGAGGTCATCACGACGTCCACCGAACGGGGTCTACCCCGCTCGGCGTGTCATTCTCCGGTGCCGGCCAGGAAACCTGACGGCGGGCCCCCAACCCCCCGCGGACCGCGCCTCGATCCCGATGTCCCGCGCGCGTGGCCACCCATCACCGATATCATCAGGCGGAGACTTTCCGTCCGGCGGCTTCTGCGCAGCGATGTTGCGCAGCGATGTTGCGCAGCGAGTGAGACACGCACGACCGTGGCCTCAGCCCGCGGACCGTGCGAGCATGCGTTTACCGGCGTTTTCCCTCCGCGCGTCGCCGGACCCGCATCGCGGCATACGGGCGGGCGCGCGAGGCACGAAGGGCGGATCACGATGGCGGGTGTCACCGGTGCGGCCGTCCTCCCGGGCGCGGAACCGTTCGAGTTCGAGGGTGGGTCGGTCGGCGTGCTGCTGGTCCACGGGTTCACCGGCTCCCCRGGCAGCATGCGGCCCTGGGGCGAGTACCTCTCCGCAGTCGGACTGACAGTCTCGTGCCCGCTGCTGCCCGGCCATGGCACCCGCTGGCAGGACATGGTGCCCACTACCTGGCCGGACTGGTACGCTACGGCGGAGACCGCGTTTCTGCGGCTGCGGACCACCTGCGAGCAGGTCTTCGTCATGGGGCTGTCGATGGGCGGGACCCTGGCCCTGCGGCTGGCCGAGCAGCACGGCGGGGACCTCGCCGGCCTCGTCACGGTGAATCCCAGCCTCACCACCGACCGGTGGCACGCGGCGTTCGCCCCGCTGCTGAGCCGGGTGATCCCCGCCGTGCCTGGCGTGGCTGGCGACGTGAAGGCCGAGGGCGTGCCCGAGGTCGGTTACGACCGGGTACCCCTGCGCCCGTTCGCGTCGCTGCGCCAACTGTGGGCGGTGACCCGGCCGGAGCTCGGTCGGATCGTCTGTCCGGTCCTCACCTACCGCAGCGTCGTCGACCATGTGGTGGAAGCCAGCTCCGGCGCGATTCTGCTGGCCGGGCTGCGCGCCCCGGCCGAAGAACGACTGTTGGAGAACAGTTACCACGTCGCGACGCTCGACAACGACCGAGAAACGATCTTCGACGGAAGTCTGGAATTCGTCCGGCGGCACGCGCCACGCGCGCTCGTGCCCGACGCGCCCTGCGGCGATGACTGAGCGGTCACCGGGTTCAGGACCCGGCGAGCACCGGCCCTCGCCGGCGGACGGCGCCGCGCCCGAGGGGGCTCCCCTCGGCGGGCCGGGCGGCGCCCCCGCCGGTGGCGGTGGCACCTCCGCGAACCGCGAGGAGCCGACCGGCGGCGGATCCACGCCCGGTGCCGCGCCCACGGCCGGCCGGGGTGGCGGCGGTCTCGACGGCGACAGCGACGGATCCGCGACAACCGCGGGGGGCGACGCACCGCGGCCCTCCCCGCGCTCCCAGAAAGCCGACGACGCCGCGTTCTTCGAACTCATCGCGCGCTTCGACGAGGAGCCCGAATCCCACCGGTGGCCRGCTGCGGAGGATCTGGACGACACCCGCCGCCCCACTGTGATCATCCTACGTCCGCCGTTCGAGCCGGCTGCTCCGCCCGTGTCGGAGGACCGGACCGAACCCGGGCTCGACCAGTTGCCGTTCCCGTCCGCGGGCGGCGAGGGMGGCCGACGGGGACGCGGCGGCACCGAGGACCTCGTCGTCGACCTCGGCGATCTGCCGGGTTCCGGCCAGCTCCCGGAGGGTCTGGACGACCCGGATCTGGATCCGGATCCGGATCTGGACCCGGACGGYGAGCACTACGAGCCGCCACCCCCGCCACCGCTGCCACGGATCAGGCCCGTGACACGCTGGGCGCTCGGTTCGATCGCCCTCGGTGTGATGTTCCTCGTCGTTCCGGACCTGATCGACTTCAACCAGTCCCGAACCCAGAACGTCGCCGGGGTTCTGCTGATCCTCGGCGGGGTCGGCACGCTGGTCGCGCGGATGGGAGACCGTCCGCCCACGGACTTCGACGGCCCCGACGACGGCGCGGTGGTCTGAGCGCGGCGTGGCAGCCGTCGTACCGGCACCGAGATGGAAGGGCGTGGGGCGTGCAATATCACGAAAAGGTCGAAGTCCACGGACATCTCATGGATACGGGCGTGCTGGCCCGGGTTCTCGATGACGTGCTGGACTATGGCGGTGACTATCGGGTCGTTCGTATCGACCTGGGGCGCAGCCACGATGACGAGTCCCACGCGGTCATCACGGTGGGGGCCGACTCACCGAGT
Organism: Frankia sp. CgMI4; assembly: GCF_001756285.1. Taxonomy (NCBI): domain Bacteria; kingdom Bacillati; phylum Actinomycetota; class Actinomycetes; order Frankiales; family Frankiaceae; genus Frankia; species Frankia sp. CgMI4. Next base: position 24,890 of record NZ_MAQZ01000014.1, on the reverse strand, counting down.
CAGCTCATGCGCATTCTGATGCGGATCCAGGTCCACGGCGTGAACAAGATCGAGTCTGRCACGGCCCGGTGCGAGCCGGCCGACCGCGACGGCGTCTTCCCCCCGGACTTCTACTCCACCACCAATCTGGAGACCGTCGTCCACCTCGACGGCCAGTGGGTGCCGGTGGAGCATCCCGAGATGGACTGCGGCCTGGTGGTCTCGCACGGCCGGGTGCGAACGGTACCGGTCACCGACGTGCGCGCGGGAGACATGATCGTGTGCGGCGTGGACGGGGTGAAGGTCGTCCTGCCGGTCACCGCCCATTCCAGCCGGATCTACGAGGAGTACGAATCCCTGGCCGCCCCGCTGCCGAGCTCCACCCAGCCGCAGGCGGTCCTGGTCCGGGCGATCGCCCGCCAGATCCGCGAGGTGAAGGCCGAGGGCTCGCAGGTGCTCTGGGTGGCGGGTCAGGCGGTGGTGAGCACCGGAGCCGGGCCGGCGCTGGTCGCCCTCGTCGGGGCTGGCTATGTCGACGTGCTGTTCGCCGGCAACGCGCTGGCGACACTCGACGTGGAGGCTGCCCTCTACGGATCGCCGCTGGGGCTCGGGCCGCTGCGCAGCGGCCGGGTGCAGCGCGGCAGCGAGCAGCACATCCGCGCGGTCAACACGATCCGCCGGGAGGGATCCATCCGGGCCGCCGTGGAGTCCGGCGTGCTCACCCAGGGGATCATGCACGCGATGGTCAAGGCCAACAAGACCTTCGTGCTCGTCGGATCGGTCCGCGACGAAGGCCCGCTGCCCGACGTCCACACCGACGTCCTGGCAGGCCAGCGGGCGATGCGCGCCGCGCTACGGGGGGTGGCGTTCGCCCTCATGATCGCCAGCGCCCAGCACTCCGTGGCCACCGGCAACATCCTGCCGGCCTCGGTCCCGGTGGCCTGCGTGGACGTCAACCCCTCGACGGTGCACGCCCTCATCGAACGCACCAGCGCGCACGCGGTCGGCGTCGTCGCCGACACCGGGCTGTTCCTCGAGGAGCTCGCCGCCGAACTGGTACCCGACTACCGGGCCTCCCCCGCGTAGCGGCTTCGCCGCGACGCGGGGACCCCTGTCACAGGGCGCCGTACGGGGTCTCCGCCGAATCGCCTTCGGCGACCCTCCTGGGATCGCCGTGGGGGTCGGGTCAGAACCGGGCGAGGTCGGCCGCGCCTACGAGGCCCGCTTGGGATCCGAGCTCGGCGATGACGATGTCCGGCTCGGAACGGTAATCCCGCCCGGGCATAGCGGCCAGGAGGCTCTGYCGGGCCGGGCCGAGCAGCAGCTCGCCGGCGTCGGAGACGCCGCCGCCGATGACGAAGCGGTTCGGGTCGAGCGCGGCGACCAGCGTCGCCATGCCCTCGCCGAGCCAGTGGCCGATCTCGGTGAAGCACCTGATCGCCGCCGGGTCCCCCTTGCGCGCCGCCTCGGTGACGTCCGGGCCGGTCAGCGCGTCGACGCCACCGCCGCAATGCTCCAGCATGGGCACGGCCGCACTCGGATCCACGGTGGCGATGTTCTTCGCCAGCCGGACCAGCGCTCGCCCGCTCGCATACTGTTCCCAACACCCTCTGTTACCACAACCGCACGGATACCCGTCGGGTACCACCCGCATGTGACCCATCTCGGCGCCGATACCGGACGCGCCCCGGTAGAGCTCACCGCCCAGGACRATGCCGCTGCCGATGCCGGTTCCCACCGTCAGGCAGACGAGGTCACGCCGGCCACGGCCGGCCCCGAAACGGTACTCCGCCCAGGCCATCGCGTTGGCGTCGTTCTCCACGACGACGGGCAGGCCGATGCGCCCCCCGACCTCGTCGCGCAGGGGTTCGTCGCGCCAGGCGAGGTTCGGTGCGAACAGGACGCGGGACCGGTCCGAGTCGACCCACCCGGCCGCGCCGATGCCGACCGCGCGCACGGCGTGGTCGGCACTGAGCTCCGCGACGACGCTGGCGATGGTGTCCGCGACCTCGGCGGCCGAATGGCCCGGGGTGGGCCGACGCAGGGAAGTGATGATCGTCCCCGCACCGTCCACGACGCCGGCGGCGACCTTCGTCCCGCCAACGTCGATGCCGATCGTCAGGCCCTCCATCCGGTTCTCCGCCGGCAACGGGCCGGGGGCCGCGCCGGCACGCTCGGCGCGCGGAACCGTCAAGCTGCCCGGAATATCCAGGTTCTTCGAACTATCAGGAGTAGCGATGCTCACGTGATATCGATCCTCTGCACGCGGGGTCTAAGCGCGGTGGCTGGTTGGGTGCCGGTGGTGTCCCCCGGCCATGGATGATCTCCGGATGCGGGGCGCGCCGTCTCGCGCCGTCGCGGCGTGGCGGGCCCGGGAGCGCCCTCCCCACCGGCACCGAGGGCGGCGCGGAACGCCGCGGTCAGGGATCCGGCCGCCGCGAGGAGATGGCCAACCACCTCGGGGCGGTCGCCAGCGAGGCTCGACAGGAGCCGGCACAGTGGGCACACGGCGCAGGGCCAGGTGTGATCCGCGGGTCCCGGCGCCGGATCCGCCTGGGGATCGGGCATCGCCGCCGCATCGTCGGCAGCGGGTCCCGCCGCCGACGATGCGGCGGGCGACGATGCGGCGGGACCGGGATGCCCGGCGGGACCGGGGGGCAGATGCGAGGCGGCCCAGTCCCGCAGGGCGTCAGCGAGCAGGGCGGCTTCGACCGCGAGCGACCCGCGGCCGGGCAACGCGGACGGGTCGGGGGGAGGCGTGCCGGGGGGAGGCGTGGTGAAGTCGGGCCCAGCGCCGGCGGGCCGGCCCGGGGTGGACCGCTGCGTGGTCATACCCGCACCCACTGCCGCGGGTCCGGAACGAACGAGACGACCAGCCGGTCGTCACGCAGCCGGGCRGTGCTCACGTCGCAGCGACGCAACGCCGCGGGCAGCGGAACAGCCCGCCGGTACGACCCCACGGTCACCACCAGGTCATCACCCAGCCGGGCCAGATCGATCTGGGAACTGTCGACGAACGGCAGGCCGAAGGACAGCGCGAACCCGTCCTCGGTGCGTTCCACCCGCGGCTGGCCGCTCGGGCCGATGAGCGGCTCCCCGAGAACACTCCCCGGATCGAGCTCACCGTAGGTCGCCGCGCCGAAAGCGGCCAGCTCCTCCAGGCCGATCGGTTCGCCCGCCCGGTAGCCGACCGGGAGGACCGGGGTGGGCATGAAGGCCGCGGTGATGTCGGCGAGCTGCTCGCGGTGAACGGCGGCCCACCCCGCCCGCCAGGCGTCCGCGTTCGCCGGCGGAAAGATCCGGTTGACGACGACGCCGTCCAGAGTGAACCCGTGCAGCGACAGCGCCGTAAAGCTGCCGCGGGCCGCGGCGAGCGCCGAGCTCTCGGGGGTCGCCACCAGCCGGACGCTGGTGGTGGCGTGGTCGGTGAGGATCGCGCGCAGGTCGACCGCCGCCCGGTGCAGGCGGGAGACGGTGTCGTAGGCGGGGGCCGCCAGCGCGCTCCACCGCCCGCCGAGCGCCGCCGCCCAGCCGAAACCGGGTCGCAGCCAGCGCGCGAAGGCACCGTCGGGCGGCAGCAGCCGGCGGCAGTACCACGACAGCGTCTCGGGAAAGGCCAGCAGCCGCACCAGCGCCGCCGCCGGGCCTCCGTCGACCACCACCAGGTCGTAGTTCTCGCTGGTGAGACCGTCGCGCAGTTCGAGCAGCGTCAGGGTCTCGACGGCCCCCGGCAGGAAGGCCAACTCCTCCAGGTCGAACGGATCGACGTTGATGGCCGGCCAGGTGCCCGCCAGCACCTCGCGTACGGCCGGCCACCGGGTCTCGACCGCGCGGCGCAGGTCGACCTGCTGGCCGTGCAACCCCGGTTCAAGCTCGGTCGGCTCGGCGCCGATCGGGTGGTCGAGCGCGCCGGCGAGCCCCGCGGCCGGGTCGACCGACAGCACGAGGGTCCGGTGACCCCGTTGGGCGGCGAGGATCGCGGTCGCCGCCGCCACCGTGGTGGTACCGCCGCCGCCCTTCCCCGTGAAGAGCACACACCGCACGTGCGCTCAGCTCTCGACGTACTTCTTGAGGTCCTTGAGAGCGGCCTCCACGATGCCGCTCTGCACCTTCCGCCGGAGCAGACCAGGAATCTTGATCTTCGTCTCGGCGGTGAGGTCGTAGGTCACCTCGGTGCTACCGTCACCCAGGTCGCGCAGGGTGTAGCTGCCGTCCTGCGATGACATCGCCTGGCCCTCGACCATGATCCAGACGACCTGATCATCGCCCTTCCAGGTGTACTCGTTGACGAACTCGTCCTTGATGACGACGGCGTTGATCCGAAACCGGGCGCGCCGGGGACGGCCGTCCGGGCCCACATCGAGGATCTCGGCCTCCTCGATCTGGCCGATCCAGGTCGGATACGCGKAGATGTCGGCGATCGCCCCCATCACCGCGGCGGGCCGGGCGTTGATGACGATCGTCGATCGGGCGTGGTCCGCCATGGCAGACAGCACCTCCACATTCTTCGAGCGCGGCTGAAGAGCACGGCGTCGCCGGCCCACCGGCAACCCGGATCTCTCCGGGGCCCGGGAACAATCCCCGACCGATCGCCTGAGGCTACCGGAACACCGAGCGCGCCCGGCCGAGCGGCCGGCTACCACTCAAGAACGAAGGGCGTCCCCCGAGCATGGAAATGTCCGACGTTCACGCAGCGTGTGCCGTCGATCTCCAGGCTGGCCGTCAACGGCTGGTGCACATGCCCGAAGAGCACGTAGCGCGGCCGGGTCGCGTGAATGGCTTCGAGGATCGCCACACTGCCGCGCTCGAAGCGGCGTGCCTCGATGTCGTAGACCAGCTCGGGGATGTGCGGGGGGATGTGGCAGCACAGGACGTCGACCTCGCCCACCGCGGCGACCTTGGCGGCGAAGGCGTCGTCGTCAATCTCGTAGGGGGTGCGCATCGGGGTCTGTAGCCCCCCGCCGACGAAGCCGAACCGCAACCCCCCGATCGTGGTGGTCTGCCCGTCCAGCAGGGTGACGCCGTCGCGCAGGTACTCGGGATACAGGTGCGGCAGATCGACGTTGCCGAAGGTCAGGTAGGTCGGGGTCGGGAACGCCGCGAACAGCGCCTCGTACTGACGGCGGATGGCCGCCTCCACGATCTGCGTACGGTCCCCGCCCAGGCTCGCCCACAGCGTCCGGGACCATTCCCGGGCCTCGTCGAACCGCTGGGCGTTACGCAACTCGATCATGCGACCCACGGCCTCGGCGCCGAACAGGTCGCCCATGATGCCCCGGCCGTGATCGTGGTAGTCGATGAAGAGGATGAGATCACCCAGACACACGAACGCGTCGGCCCCCTCGCCCGCCGCCGCCAGCGCATCCGCCCGCCCGTGCACGTCGCTGACCACGTGGACCCGCATGGCTGGAAGCTTAGGCGSCGACAGGGGTCCGTCGCCCCTACTCGAACGGTCCATCCGGCCGATGAGGGATGCCGTGYGGATCCCGGGCATATCTCAGGACGTATCCCCGGCGGTCGCGCTCACCGGCGAYGATCACCGGCCGGACACCGTCGAAGGGAACCCTTTGCACCCCGCAAGGTCGCAAACCGCCTGCCCGGAGGCTAACGTCTGATGCCCTGGCCTGGCCTTCCGTTCTTCCGTTGTTCCGTGCTTCCGTTGTTCCGTGCTTCCGTTGTTCCGTGGCGTCGTCCTCCGGCGCGCACAAGCCATCTGGTAGGAGTAGCAGTGCGCGAGTACACCTCCCCGCCCCTGGTCACCATCGCCGACGATGCGACCCTGACGGACGCCGTGTTCCGCAACGCGGCGGCACATCCGGRCAGTACGCTTATCCAACACAAGATCGACGACGAGTTCGTCGGCATGACCGTCCGCGAGTTCCACGATCACGTCGTGGCCACCGCCCGGGGCTTCATCGCCCGCGGGGTGCGGCCCGGGGACCGCGTCGGTCTGGCGAGCCGGACCCGGTTCGAGTGGACGATTGTCGACTACGCGGCGTGGCTGGCCGGAGCCGTCTGCGTGCCGATCTACGAGACCTCCAGCCCGGGCCAGATCGAGTGGATCCTGCGGGACGCCGGCGTCGAGGTTCTCGTGGTCGAAAACGACGAGCTCGCCGAGCGGGTCGCACAGATACGCGACGGCGTCCCCGCGCTGCGGGAGGTCCTCGTCATCGAGCACGGGGCGCTGGCCGGTCTCGCCGTGGACGGCGCAGGCATCGCGCCGGAGCGGCTGACGGCGGCCCGGGCGTCCGTCAACGCCGACAGCCTCGCGACGATCATCTACACCTCGGGGACCACCGGCCAACCGAAGGGCTGCGAGATCACCCATCGCGCCCTGCTGTTCACCGCCGAGGCGGCCATCGCCACGCTGCCCGAGCTGTTCGCGCCCGGTGCGTCCACACTGCTGTTCCTCCCGCTGGCGCACGTGTTCGCCCGCATGCTCCAAGTGGGCGTGGTCCAGGGGGCGTTCACCCTCGCCTACACCCCGGACTCGCGGACCCTGCTGCCCGATCTCGCCAAGGTACGCCCGACCTTCCTGCTCTCCGTGCCCCGGGTGTTCGAGAAGGTGCACGCCGGGGCACGCCACAAGGCGCACGCCGAGGGCAGGGGTTGGATCTTCGACGCCGCCGAGAACACCGCGGTCGCCTACAGCCGGGCTCTCGACGGCGGCGGCCCCGGCCTGCTCCTGCGGCTGCGGCACCGGCTGTTCGCCGCGCTGGTCTACGGCAAGCTCCAGGCTGCGCTCGGTGGGCGGGCCCGCTACGCGGTCAGCGGCGGGGCGCCGCTGGGTGAACGCCTCGGCCACTTCTTCCGCGGGATCGGGTTCACGGTGCTCGAAGGCTACGGTCTGACCGAGACCAGCGCGCCGGCCGCGGCGAACCGGCCGGGCAACGTCCGCATGGGYACCGTCGGCCAGCCCTTTCCTGGCGTGACGATCGCCATCGCCKATGACGGGGAGATCCTCATCCGCGGTCCCCTGCTGTTCCGCGGCTACCGCAACAACGAGCTCGCGACGAAGGAGGCGCTCGACGCCGAGGGCTTCCTGCACACCGGCGACCTCGGCGACCTCGACGCCGACGGCTTCCTGCGGATCACCGGCCGCAAGAAGGAGCTGCTGGTCACCGCCGGTGGGAAGAACATCGCACCGGCGCCACTGGAGCACATCATCCAGTCCCATCCCCTGGTCAGCCAGGCGATGCTGATCGGGGACCGGCGGCCCTTCGTCGCCGCCCTCGTCACGCTCGATCCCGAGGCGTTCGACCGGTGGCGGTCCTCGGCGGGCAAGCCGGCCGGCGCGACGGTTGCCGACCTGATCGACGACGCCGGCCTGCGCACCGAGATCCAGAATGCGATCGACGCCGCGAACGCGACAGTGTCGCATGCCGAGAGCATCAAGAAGTTCGCGATCCTGCCGCAGGACTTCACGGTGGAGACCGGCGAGCTCACCCCGAGCCTGAAGGTGCGCCGCTCGCTGGTGCTCGACCGGTTCAGCCAGGCGGTGGAGGACATCTACGCTACCCCGCGCTAACCGTCCGGGCCGGCGAGCAGCGTGCGCAGGTCCTGCGCGAGGACGTCCCACCGCCAGCGCAGCTCGACCCACGCCCGCCCCGCGGCACCCATCGACGCCGCCCGGTCGGGGTCGGCAAGAAGATCACCGATGGTCGTCACGACCTGCGCCAGATCGGTACCGTCGATCACGATGCCGGTGTGCTGGTGCAGGACGGCGTCGGGGGAACCCCCACTGCGGCCGGCCACCACCGGCAGGCCGGTCGCCGACGCCTCGAGGAAGACGATGCCGAGCCCCTCGACCTCCAGGCCGGCGAGGCGGGAGCGGCAGGGCATCGCGAACACATCGCCCGCCGCATAGTGCGCCGGCAGTTCCTCCCACGGCACCGAACCAGTCATGATCACATGCTCGGCGACGTCGTTCTCCCGGGCGAGCCGTTCAAGGTCACCCCGCCGGGGACCGCCGCCGACGATCAGCAGCGCGGCGTCCGGTACGCGGCTCCGTACCATGGGCAGCGCCCTGATCAGCATGTCCTGGCCCTTGCGGGCGACCAGCCGGCTTACGCACACCACCACCCGGCGGCCCGTCAGCCCGTGGCGCCGGCGCATCTCCTCGCGCCCGTGACCGGGATGGAACAGCGAGGGGTCGACTCCGCTGGGCAGCCGGGCGAAGGTGGGATGGCCGCCGAAGGCGGGCCGGATCCGGGCCCGGGTGTAGTCGGTCAGATAGGTGATGACGTCGGCCGCGGTGCCGATGCTGTGCAACGCCTGACGCGCCCCCGGCAGCGCCGCCCAGCCGACCTCGTGACCATGGGTGCTCGCGACCATCCTGCGCATGGCCGTGTCGCGGCGCAGCCGGGCTCCAAGCAGCCCGAGCGGTGCCGCGGCGCCGAACCACATCGTGTCGCATCCCTCCGCCCGGGCGATCTCTCTGGCTCGGCGCAGGACGTCCGGTGTCGGCAGCATTAGCGACGTGGTGTGCCGCACGACCGGGAAGTTCTGTTCGGCGTCGAAGGCGGCGGCGTTCTTCCAGGCCGGGGCGTAGACGACGATCTCGCCCTCGGGCAGCCGCGAGGCGAAGTTGTGCACGTAGGCCTGGATCCCGCCGGGACGGGGCGGGAAATCGTTCGTGACGGCCAGCACGCGCATCCGCTCATATTCTCCCACGGTCCCACCGCGTTTTCCCACGGCCCCACCGACGCCCGCGCCGGAATCCCCCGGCCGGGCGGGCTAGCCGGCGCGGCGACGCCGCGGCGTCTGGTCCGGCCGCGGCGCCTGGTCCAGCAGGGCCGTCCGCACGTCGGCGAGCGGGGGCAGCAGACCGGCGTCGGCGAGCAACCGCAATGCCTCGAGCTCCTCGGCGTCCCAGCCGACGGGCGGGCCCGACGCCGGGAGCAGGACGGTCATCATGCAGCCGGCGCACCTGACACCACGGGCGGTGCAGGAGTCACAGTCGATCAGCATCGTGCGCACCTTCCGGATCCGAACCGGTGGAGGTCGGCGACGACAAACAATCCGAGCACCGATCTCCCGACTTCACCGACGGTAAGTCCAGGGTCCGACAATTCTCGGCGGACAAGTCCCGCCCGGCGAAAGTCCCGCCCGGCGGATCCCCTACCGGTCGAGGCGGGCCAGCAGAGCGGCCGAGGGCACCGCCCGGGCTCCGGCTGCGACGCAGTTCTCCGCGACCTCCCGGTCGGAGGTGATGACGAAGACCGGGCGGCCTTCCGGTTCCATCCGCGCCAGCCGGACGATCTCCTCGTCAGCGAGCTGCCCGGGCCGGCTGAACAGCACGCGCACCCCCCGAGGCATGGCGACACCCACCGGCCGGGCCACGACGGCGGTGGCGTCGAAGACGACCGTGACCTCGCTGTCGGGATTGCGGCCCGCGAGCGCACCGAGTCCGGACAGCAGCCGCTCACGCTGGGCCTGCAGGGTGAGGCGGCCGTAGCCCCGCTTGGTCACGTTGTACCCGTCGATGATCAGATGGACCCCGGGGACGGCCAACACCTCGTCGATCAGGGAGGGGTCGTCGTCCGGCCGCCCGCGGGCCCCGACGAACGCCTGCGGGCCGTTACTCGGACCGGCTCCGCCGCGAGCGATGAGATCCGCGGGCCTCGCGACCATCGTCGGGAGGTCGAGTTCGCGTCGCAGGCCGTGCGCCGAGGCGATCAGGGTGTCAAGTAGAACGCGCAACCGGGCGTCATCGACGCTGCGGGACTCGCGGCTGTCCCGGCGGGTGGAGGCGAGCGCGCTCTCCAGCTCCGCCACCCGGCCGCGCAGCCGCCGGGTCTCCGCCTCGGCATCCCGACTGGCGGCCAGGGCGGCGTTCCGGGCCGCCTCGGCCGCGGTCAGGGCCTCCCGCGTGGCCTGCTCGGCCTGCCGGATCCCGGCAGCGGACGAGCGCAGCCGCCGGCGAGCCTCGTCCGCCTCCGCCCGGGCCGCCTGCAGCTGCTCGCGCAGTTCCTCCTGCTCGGCCGCGGCGATGCGCTTGCTCGTCTCGAGTTGTTCGGTGAGCCGCAGTATCGTCCGCCCGGCCTCGTCAACCTGGCTGCGGGCCGCCGCCTCCGACGTGGACGCCGCGGCGACCTGGACCAGCTCCTGCCAGCCGGAGACCCGCAGCAGGTACGCGACCGCGGCGATCTTCTCGGGGGGCGCCGCGGGCGGCGGTCCGTCCGGCGAGCTGACGGCTTCGACAAGCTCGGGATGATGACGGTGGATCCACTCGGCGACCCGGCCGCGGAACACGTCACCGTCCACCGCCGCGGCCAGCGGGACGGCCCCCTGGCGGACACGGCGGGAGGGCTTGAAGCGGCGCACCGCGACCAGCGACGGCGGGACCTGCGACTCGGGAAGATCCGCCAGCGTCCGCTCGGCGAACTCGACGACATGCGCACGCACCGGCGCCGGAAGCGGCTCACGCATGCGGCGAACCCGAGGGTGGCGACGAAATGTCCGTCATCACGCGCACGACGGAAAAACTGGGCGGGCCGTATCTCCAACGGCTCGTCCAACCGGCCAGACAGCAAGGCACGCGGGACTCCGGAGCCGATGGGGAGAACGATGACAGTACAGCTTATCGGGAGAGCTCAGGGCACTCACAGCCGCTACCGGCCGGATCGGTACGTCRCGGCCTACGGCTGGGCGGTCATTGTCTTAGGTGAAAGTCGGCTTATGTAGCCTCGCGAGGCGCGCCCCTTATGCTCGATTTCTTCCGAACGCGGCCCTGGCTGCGCCTGAGAGGATCATCGTGACCGACCAGAACCCGCCTCACCAGCCCCCCAGCGGTGACGGGAGCCAGGAGGCGTGGAGGCAGCCGAGTGATCCCTGGCACCAGCCCGCGGACGCCGGCAGCACCCCCACCTCCGGTTCGTCCTCTACTCCCCCGGCGGCCCCGGTCCCATCGTGGGGAGCGCCCCAGCCCGGCCAGCCGAACCAGCCCGACTCGGAGGAGACACGCCTCGCCTGGCCAGGCACCGCCCCACAACCGGGTGGGCAGCAGTGGGGCGGGCAGCCCGGCGGCCCGCAGCACCCCGGCGCCCCACAGCACCMCGGCGCCCCACAGCACCCCGGCGCCCCACAGCACCCCGGCGCCCCACAGCACCCCGGCGCCGCGCCAGGGTGGGGACAGCCCGGCGAACGGCAGGGCTGGGGACAACCGGGCGGCTGGCAACAGCCGGACCATCCCCCGGCCGCGGCTGCCGGGCCCTACCAGGGTGGGAGTGCCCCATACCCGGGGACGGTCGGCTACCAGGGCGCTCCCGACGCCTACCAGAGCCCCCCGGGGGCTTACCACAACCTCCCGGGGGGCTACCCGCCGCCCGGCGGCTGGCAGCAGGGCAGCCCGCTGCCTCCGCCCCGGCAGCGGGCCAATCCGCTGTTCATCATCGTGCCCCTCGCCGTGGTCGCCGCCATCGTGCTCGGTGTCGTGATCGCCCTCGCGGTGCGCGGCGGTGACGGCACCGAGATCGCCTCCCCGCCGGCCCCGACGGTGACCGTGCCCGACCTCCCGAACACCACTGCGACCGCGACCGCGGCCGCCCCGACCGCGACCGCCCCGAACGGAGTGCCGAACTGCGTTCCGGTGACGCCACAGCACGCGCCGGCGGCCGGCACCGCGACGATCGGCGGGTCCGGCACCGCCGTCGGCCGGGCCACCTCCTCGGTCAGCGACTTCGAAGCCAGGGTCACCCTCAACAGCGTCTGCTCCACCACCGGCAAGGTGACCCAGTACGGCGACGCGCCCACCCAGGGGGCCTACTACGTCATTAACGTGACGGTCGAGGTGAGCCGCGGGTCGACGTCCGCCTCGCCGTCCGACTTCTACATCCAGACCTCCGACGGCACCCGGTACGACGGCAGCTACGAAAACGTCGCGCCACGGCTGTCGGTGTCGACTCTCAAGGCCGGGCAACGGGTCCGGGGCAACATCGTCATCGATGCGCCGCCCGGGCACGCCATCCTGAACTGGGAACCGCTGTTCGCCGTCGATCCGCCGAAGTTCCAGCTCTGACCGCCGCGTACCCCTACGAACCGCTGAAACCGCCAGAACCCCTGAAACCGCCAGAACCGCGCCAGACCGGTACCCGGCTCAGCCGAGGGCGGCGCGGATCCGCTCGGCCACGGCATCGAGCTCGGCCGAGTCGGGGTTGTGGTCGGCGAGCCTGAAGTCGATCTGCGTCTCGTCCTCGATCGGCAGGAGATGCACGTGGACGTGCGGGACCTCCAGCCCGGCGACGAGCGCGGCCACCCGCCGAGGTCGGAAGGCCGCGTCGATGGCGCGGCCCACCGTCGCCGCGGCGCTCCACAGCGCGGTCTGGAGGTCATCGGGTAGATCGATCCAGTGGTCGATCTCGGTGCGGGGAACAACCAGGGTGTGTCCCGGCCGGATCGGCGCGATCGTCAGGAACGCCACCACATGCTCGTCGGAGTAGACGATGYGACCGGGAAGCTCGCCGTTGATGATCCGGGTGAAGACGCTCGGCATGGGTGCGACCCTATCGACCGGGTCGTCCGGCACGTGACGACAGCACCCGATGGCCGATGGCCGTTCACCCGGCCGTCGAGCTGTCACGTTTTCCGCTGGGCGCGCCGGGAGTCCGGCCCCGCGGGAGTCCGGCCCGCCGGGGTGTCAGACGAAGGGGCGCGCAAATCCCGCTGGCCCAACCGTCATCACCCGGAACTCATTACCCTCCGGATCCTTGAGAACGTATCCGCTCTCCCCGTCGTCGTCGTACCGGGATACCCGGCGGGCACCGAGGGTCGACAACCAGCCGATCACACGCTCCGCGTCGACGGCGTAGAGATCCAGATGAAGCCGGTTACGGCCGGCATTGCGCTTCGCCCCGGGCCTGAGAAGGAGCTTGGGTCCCGCGCCGGCCGGGTGACGCAGGATCGCCCCGTCGTCACGCCGGCTCACCTCGTATCCCAATGCGGCGGACCAGAAGCGCACCATCACGTCAACGTTCAAACAGTCGACCGCGACCCGCGCCACTCGAATGCCGTTCGTCTCGAACCATGCCACCTGGGCATGATTCCGCATTCGACGCACGCAGGCCTGCCGAGTGGGCCGCACGCTTGAGCGCACGCCCCGACAGAAGCACCAGACTGCCCCGACGGGACCATGAACGGGACAACCGCGGAGAATTTCGTGGCCAATACCGGCCCGTGGCACACCCGGCACCCTACGGAGCAGGTAGCGTTAGTCGTTTTCCACCGGCCCGCGACCCGGAACCTCCATGACCCGGAACCTCCATGACGACGTGCGGCGARGCGGACCTGCTTTCGCATCCRGGTCCGCGGACGATCCCGGGCGCAAAACTGTCGGGGGTGGGACCTACCGTGACGCCGTGCGCCCAGATCCCGCCCCGGACCGTCCCCGGCCGCCCCGACAGGGCAGGCTGGATGATCTCGGTCGTCCGTTGGCGGACGTGACCTTCGTCGTGTTCGACCTGGAGACGACGGGCACCTCCCCGGGACGCGACGAGATCACCGAGATCGGCGCGGTCCGGGTCCGCGGCGGCCGGATCCTCGCCGAGATGGCCACCCTGGTCCGGCCGGGCGTCGGCATCCCTCCGATGGTCTCGGTGCTCACCGGCATCACCGACGTGATGGTGGCGACGGCGCCGCCGGTCACGCAGGTGCTGCCTACCTTCCTGGAGTTCGCCCGCGGCGCCGTTCTCGTCGCCCACAATGCCCCGTTCGACCTCGGCTTCCTGCGCGCCGCCGTCGAGCTCTGCGGCTATCCGGTACCCGTCTGGGAGTATCTGGACACGTTGCGTATCGCCCGGCGGGTGGTCACGAGAGACGAGAGCCCCGACTGCCGGCTCACGTCGCTGGCCTCGCTGTTCCGCAGCCCGGTCGAGCCCCGCCACCGGGCGCTGGCGGACGCCCGGGCCACCGTCGACGTGCTGCACGGGCTGTTCGAACGGCTCGGCAACGCGGGCGTGACCACCCTGGAGGACCTGCACGACTACAGCTCCCGGGTGTCGCCGGCCCAGCGACGCAAACGGCATCTGGCCGACGGCCTGCCGACGGGCCCGGGTGTCTACATCTTCCGGGACGCCGACGAACGAGCCCTGTATGTCGGCACCTCGCGTTCGGTGCGCTCCCGGGTCCGTACCTACTTCACCGCCAGCGAGCCCCGGACGCGGATGGCGGCGATGGTGGCGCTGGCCGAGCGGGTTGACGCGATCGGATGCGCGCACGCCCTGGAGGCCGAGGTCCGGGAACTGCGGCTGATCGCCGAGTACAAGCCGCCGTACAACCGCCGATCCCGCTTCCCGGAGCGCTCCGTGTATCTCAAGCTCACCGACGAGCCATTCCCACGGCTTTCACGGGTGCGCGCCGCCCGTGACGACGCGACCTATCTCGGGCCGTTCGGCAGCGTCCGCGCCRCCGACGCCGCCGCCGAGGCGCTGCTGGCCGCGGTGCCGCTGCGCCAGTGCTCCGGGCGCCTGTCCCCGCGCGTGCGCCGGTCCGCCTGTACCCTCGCCGACCTCGGCAGATGCGGAGCGCCGTGCGACGGCCGGGAGGACGTGGCGAGCTACGGCCGGCACGTCGCCGCCGCCCGGGCCGCCATCACCGGCGATCCGGGCCGGGTCATCGCCGCCTCGACGCGGCGGATCGACCGGCTGGCCGCCGAGCGGCGCTACGAGGAGGCCGCCGTCCAGCGGGACCGGATGATCGCGTTCGTCCGCGCAGCCGCACGTGCCCAGCGGCTGTCGGCCCTCACCGGGGTCGCCGAGCTCGTCGCCGCGGCCCCGACCGCCGAGGCCGGCTGGGATCTGGCCGTAGTGCGTCACGGTCGGCTGGTGTCGGCGGCGAGCGTGCCGCCCGGTGTCGATCCGCGGCCCTGGGTCGACGCCGCGGTCGCCAGCGCCGAGACGGTGCGGCCGCGGCCCGGTCCGGCCCCGTGCGCCTCCGTCGAGGAGACCGAACGCATCGCCCGTTGGCTCGGTGGGCCTGGGGTGCGGCTCGTGCGGCTGGAGGGCGAGTGGAGCTGGCCGGCCGCGGGCGCCATCCGCGCCGCAGCCGGATTCGGTACGGCCCCCGGCCGGTCGGTACGTGCGTATGACGGTGACGGATGGTTCCCGTCGGCCTGACGTGACGTGCTCCGTCAGGCCGGGCGGCTACTGCCGGCCGCCGCCGGGTGGCTGCTTCTCCTCGACGAAGAACCCGGTCACGGCCTTGCCTGCGCGGCGCGCAAGCCCCTTGCCGTGACCGTCGCCATGCCCGTTGGCCGCCGGCAGCTCGAACCGGTCCGTCGGGACGAGCGGATGGTCGGGGACGGGAGTCGGCTTCGGGCGGTGGTCCTCCACGAACTCCCCGCTGGGAAGCTGGCGGATGATCCCGGTCTCGATGCCGTGATGCTCGATCTCGGCGTCCTTCTGGTTGAGCGCGATGCAGATCTTCTTCGTCACCGCATAGGCGATCGGTGGCACGACGATGAGCCCGATGCGGCCGGCCCAGGTCATCGCGTTCAGCGAGATGCTGAAGGTCTTGGCGATGATGTCGTTACCACCGGAGATCATCAGCACCAGGTAGAAGCTGATCGCCATCGCGCCGATCGCGGTCCTGGTCGGCGCCTCCCGTGGCCGCTGCAGCAGGTTGTGCGGCTTCGTGTCCCCGGTGAACCTGGCTTCCAGCGCGGGATAGAGCGCCGCCAGCGTGAACAGGATGCCCGGCAGGACGGCAGTCGGCCAGAACACCKCGGGGATGGTGTGCCCGAGCCCGCGGAACTCCMAGGGCGGCATGAGCCGGGTCGAGCCGTCGAGGAAGCCGATGTACCAGTCMGGCTGGGAGGCCGAGCTGACCTTCGACGGGTCGTACGGGCCGAACATCCAGATCGGGTTGATCTGGGCGAGACCGCCGAGCAGCGCGAGCATCGCGAAGACCAGCATGAAGAACCCGCCGGACTTCACCGCGAACACGGGGAAGACCCGGTGGCCGACGACGTTGTCCTCGGTCTTGCCCGGCCCGGGGAAGTCCGTGTGCTTCTGGTGCCACAGGATGCCCATATGCGCGCCGATCAGGGCGAGCAGGACACCCGGCACCAGCAGGATGTGCGTCACGTAGAGCCTGGGCAGGAAGTTGACGCCCGGGAACTCCCCGTTGAACACGAGGAASGACGCCCACGTCCCGATGATCGGGATGGACTGGGCGATCGAGGCCGCGATCCGCAGACCGGTGCCGGAGAGCAGGTCGTCCGGGAGCGAGTAGCCGGCGAAGCCCTCGAGCATTGACAGGGCGAMCAGACCGATGCCGATCAGCCAGTTGGTCTCACGGGGCTTGCGGAACGCGCCGGTGAAGAACACCCGGAACATGTGCACGATCATCGACGCGACAAAGACCAGCGCGGCCCAGTGGTGGATCTGGCGGAACACCAGACCGGCCCGGGTGTCGAAGCTGATGTCCAGCGTCGAGGCGTAGGCCCGGCTCATCTCCACGCCCTTGAGCGGGACGTAGGAACCGTTGTAGATGACCTCGRTGTTCGACGGGTCGAAGAACAGAGTCAGGTAGATGCCCGTCAGCAGCAGCACGACGAAGCTGTAGAGGGCGATCTCCCCGATCATGAACGACCAGTGGTCGGGGAAGACCTTGTTCAGGTTGCGCCGCAGAAAGGCCTGGTTGCCGAACCGTTCGTCGAGCTCACGGTTGGCCTTCCGGATCGGGCCCGGCCGCTTGACGAACTCGGGGGCGGATGCGGTGGTCATGAGCGCTCCCAGAAGGCGGCACCGACGGGCTCGTGGTAGTCACCGTCACGGGCGTAGAGGAACCCGTCCTTGTCCGCGGCGATGGCAAGCTGTGGCAGGGACCGGCTGGCCGGCCCGAAAATCGCCCGACAGCCGTCCCGCACGTCGAAGACGGACTGGTGGCAGGGGCAGAGCAGATGATGGGTCTGCTGTTCGTACAGGCTGACCGGGCAGCCGGCGTGCGTGCAGATCTTGGAGTAGGCGACGTGGCCGTCGACGCCCCAGTCCTCCCGGCCCTTGCGGGGGCGGTCGACCCCCGGTGGCAGCCGGATGAGCAGCGTCGTGCTGTCGGCCTTGGTCTGGACATCGGTCTTCGGCTGGTACGCAACGGTGCCGTCGGACTCGGTCACCGGAACGGCCGGGAACACCGTCTCGATGCCGCCGATGGCGACGTCGCCGAGCTTGACGTAACGGCCGTCCTCCGTGACGAGGCGGGCACCCTTCACCCAGCTCGTGTGGTCGAGCTTCTTGCCCGGCTTGGTGTTCGTCAGGTTCAGCAGCGGCACCACGATCAGCCCGCCGAGCACGGTGCCCGCCCCGAGCAGGGTGCGGCRCAGCAACGGGTAGCGCGCGAGGCCGGTGTCGGCGAACCCGGCCGCGATCTCCTCCTCRGTGACGGCGATCTCCTCCTTGGAGGAGGCGAACGCGTGGCGCTCCTGCACGGCCTGCTCGTGCGGCATCAGCCGCTTGGCCCACAGGATCAGGCCGATGCCGAGCCCACCGACGGCGAGGCCCAGCGCGGCCCCGAGGGAGGGGGTGTAGTACGCCTTGTACTTGTCACCGACGAAGTTGGTGACAACGAACCCGACGGTGCCGATCACCGAGATCAGGAACCAGCCGGCAATCAGCCGCTCCGCCCGCCGCTCGGCCCGGCGGTCCACGTCCTGCGCGCGCGGCGGACGGACGGTCACCCCACCGGCGGCCCGCTCCCCGTAGGTCGGCTGGATGACCCCCGCCTGCGGGCGAACGGCCGTGGTCGCGGGCTCACGGGTCGAATCGGTCTGGTGGGGCGGCGTGCCCAAGGCCTCCGGGCCGTCCGACGTCCCGGCCGGGACGTCCGGGCCGCCGGCGGACACCCCGGATCCCCCGGCGGGCTGGCCGGAGGTGTCCACCGGGTGTTTCGCCCTTCTGAAGATGCTGCTCATCGAGTCCTGGTCAGATTCGTCGGCCGGTTCGCCCTGGTAGCCCGGGTAGTGCATGCGCCGGTCCGTCGGAACGGACGGCTGGTCCGCACCGGAATCCGCCGGCCCCGGCGTGCCCCGGCCCGTCTGGTCACTCATACCTTCTGCCTCGCTCCGATCCACAGGCACACACCCAGCAGGGCACCGACGCCCACCAGCCAGGCCAGCAGTCCCTCGGGCACCGGACCGTAGTTACCGAGGCTGTACCCACCGGCGCTCGGCGCTTCCTTCATGTGCTTGATGTAGGCCGCGATCGCGGTCGCGTCCTCCTCGTTGAGCTGGCGCGGGCCGAACACCGGCATCGACTCCGGCCCGGTCCGCATGGCCTCGACGACCTGCACCGGGGTGGCCTCGCTCAGCGAGGGGGCGAACTTGCCGTAGGTCAGCGGCGCGCCCTGCCCGACGGCCTGATGGCACTGCGCGCAGTTGGCCCGATACAACTCGCCGCCGTGCGACAGGTCGGCGTCGTTGAGCGCCGCGTCCGTGACCTTCGGCACCTCCTCGCCGCCGCCAAGGCTCTGGATGTACGCGGCGAGCTGGTCGATCTGGGTCGCCGAGTAGATCGGGGGCTTGCGGTCGGCCTGCGCGGCGGGGGCGGCCAGCGGCATCCGGCCGGTCGACACCTGGAAGTCCACCGCGGCGGCGCCGACGCCGATGAGGCTGGGCCCGGTGTTCGTGCCCTGCGCTCCCAGCCCGTGGCAGGTCGAGCAGCCCTGCAGGTACAGCGCCCGGCCCTGCCGGACCGCCTCGTTGGCGTCCGGGGTCTGCGCGGCGTTGCCGCCCGGCGCCAGCACCGTCCACAGCACCCCCGTGGCCAGCAGGCCGAGGACCATGACCAGCGCGGAGGACCTCCGGCGGCGGCGCGCGGACGAACGGCGTCCGCGCGAGAACCGCTTCGTGGCGGCGACCGACACCGAGGATCGCGACGCCGCAGTGCCCGACGCCGGGGTGCCCGACGGTGGGATGCCCGACGGCGTGTCCGAGGATGACGAGGTGCCCGAGGATGCAGTCATGTCGCTCACTGGAGGAGGTAGATGGTCGCGAAGAGGGCGATCCAGACAACGTCGACGAAGTGCCAGTAGTACGACACGACGATCGCCGAGGTCGCCTTCTCCGGTGTGAAGCGCCCGTACGTCGATCGGCCCAGCACCATCAAGAAGGCGACGAGACCGCCGATCACATGGAGCCCGTGGAAACCGGTGGTCAGGTAGTACACCGATCCGTAGGCGTGCGATGCCATCGTGAACTTGTTCTCGCTGAAGTACTCGTTCGCCTGGCCGCCGACGAACACCAGACCCATGATCAGCGAGATCAGGTACCAGCGCCGTAGCCCGTACACGTCACCACGCTCGGCGGCGAACACGCCGAGCTGGCAGGTGACGCTGGACAGGACCAGGATCACGGTGAAGAACAACGCGTACCCGACGTGCAGCTCCACGGGTCCGTGTTCGGATCCGGCGGGGTCGCCGGTGACCGGCGGCCAGTTGCCGCTGTTGACCGAACGGATCGTGAAGTACATCGCGAACAGGGACGCGAAGAACATCAGCTCCGACGACAGCCACACGACCGTGCCAACCGAGACCATCGAGGGACGGTTGGCCGTCGGGTGTGGTGGAGGAGCCTTCTCGAGGACGGGGGCTGAGGCCACGTCGGTCATTCTGGCACGGGACGGCCCACGCGCCACTGTAGGTTCGACGTTCGGTAGGACTACGACCCGTCGATGACCGCCCCGAATCATCGTGGCGGCTGCCTCGCCTGCCCGGCAAAGCCCTGCCGTAGCTGGAAAAACGCAGGTCACAGCGATGTCAGTTGGCCTACGAACGACGCGGAGCGACAAGRCTGACCCGGCCGATGTTGCGTGCCTCACCCGCGACACACCGGCCCGCCAGCGCCCTCCGGCGGGCACAGTCGAGCCAACACGGACACCCCCGACCGCGCCGTGACCCCCGACCGTGACGTGACGTGACGCCGGGCCGGGGCGGGCCTCAGCCGGACATCGCGGCGAGCGCCCGCAGGCCGTCCGCCGGCAGGGCGATGCCGCCCTCCGAGCCGGGATCGACCGCGAGCAGAAGATCGTCGGACGGCCAGATCCGGCCCAGGGCCGCCACCTGGACCGTGCGGTAACGCGCCACCTCCGGCAGCGCCTCGGCCAGGCGTTGCTCAGAGGTGAACGTCGGGACGAACTGGGTGCCGTCCTGCCGTTCGGCCACCGGCAGCTGCAGGAGGCTGTCGTCCTCCTCCGACAGATCGGTGATGTCGTTACCGAGGTCGGGCAACAGGACCTCGGCGGCGGCGAGGTCACCGAGCGCGGCCCACTCGTCCTTGCCCTCGGCGAGGYGGTGCAGCGCGGCCCGCGCGGCCGTGCCCTGCGCGGAGGGGACGCCGGGCGGGACGGCGGCGCCGGGGCGGATGCGGTCGGGACGTAGCTGGTCATCGGTCACGGGTGGCTCCCTGACGTGGATGAACGTGCTGACGTTGACGGGCGGACGGACGTGCCGACACGGACGCGTGCCCTAGATGTTCCGCCTACCCATCCCGCGGCGCGCGAACCGACTACCCGCGGATGCGTCCGACCTCACCCGCGACGGGGACCCGCGGCCGTGACCGGCCGTGGCCAGCCGTGGCCAGCCGTGACCGTGACCGGCAGGCAGCGGCCGGGTGAGCCGGTCAGGACCGCAACGCGAGATCCGCGATGAGGACACGCCGGGTAGCTCCGGTCAACGGCGTCGCCTCGCTGTACTCCGGGTGTTCCACGACAAGCTCGACCGGCACGCCGGGGTCGCGGAAGGCGTCCCGGAGCGAATCGGTCAGCGCGAAGCGCACCATGTGCACGGAGACGGTCTCGGTGGGCATGTCGGGATCCTCGTCAAGGCCGGGGATCTCCTCGCCCGCCACCCGGATTCCGCCGATCTCCAGGGCGAGACTGTGCTGCAGCCCGGCAAGCCGCCCCAACTCCTCGCGGACGGTCTCCAGAACCGAGAGCTCGATGAACACCGTCGCCGTGAGGACGTGGCTGGAGGGTAGCAGGCGGGAGTAGGCATCGATCTCGTGGGCGACGTCGGCGGAGGCGGTCAACCGCTCGGTGTAGACCATCTCCTGCACCTGGTAGCGCAGCGTCTGCTCGTTTTCGAACTCGAGGACGACGATGTCCCCGACCCGTACCCGGCGTTCGGCGCGCACCAGGATCATCTGGCTGCGCAGCCGCAGCCGGCKCTCCGCGTACGCCTGGTGGTCGGTGGTGATGTCGGCGATGGTCAGCGCCACCGTGCGATCTCCTGTCCGGAAATGCTGGGATCCGTAAACGGGCGGGCGGTCCAGGAACGGCCGAGGGCCCACGAATCGGCCGAGGGCCCACGGCGCGGGAGCGACGATGCGAGCCGGGGTGGCGACGAGGGACTACTGGCATCGCCCCCGCCACCCCGGCCCGGTAGATCGAGAAACCCCGACGATCAGGCGTCGRCCGTCTCCTCGGCCGACAGCGCGTCGAGGGCCTTCTTGAACCGACCGGCGTGGGTCTTCTCCGCCCGGGCGAGGGTCGAGAACCAGTCCGCGATCTCCTCGAAGCCCTCCTCGCGGGCGGTCTTGGCGAAGCCCGGGTACATTGCGGTGAACTCGTAGGTCTCGCCGGCGACGGCGCTGGCCAGGTTCTTCGTGGTCGTACCGAGGGGCTCGCCCGTCGCCGGGTCGCCGACCTCCGCGAGGAAGTCCAGGTGCCCGAAGGCGTGACCGGTCTCGCCCTCCGCGGTGTCGCGGAACAGCGACGAGGCGTCGGTCAGCCCCTCGATGTCGGCCYGGCGGGCAAAGTAGAGGTAACGCCGGTTCGCCTGGCTCTCGCCGGCAAATGCCTCCTTGAGGTTCTCGTGGGTCTTGGTGCCGTCAAGCTTCGGCATGAAGCGCTCCTTGTGGATGGGTGTTCACTGTTGGCCGGTCCCGGCCGCGCCGCGGGCCGGGCCGGAGCCGTTCGCCTGACAGTCCGGGCACAGCCCCCGGAACCGCAGGTCGTACCCGGTGATGGCGAATCCCGAGCGACACGCGATCTGGGCCATCATCCCGTCGAGGACGGGATGATCAATATCGACCRCCCGACGGCATCCGTCGCAGACCACGTGGTCGTGACGACTCGTGTTGGCGTCGTACCGGGCCGCCGTGCCGTCGCCCAGGTTCAGCTCGAGCGCTCGGCCGGCGGATACCAGCAACGCCAGTGTGCGGTACACGGTCGCACTGCCGATCCCCGGGGATAYGGTCCGCACCCGCTCGTGGACCTCGGCCGCGGTCGGATGGTCGCGGGCGGCAGCCAGCACCGCCAGCACGGCCATCCGCTGCGGAGTGAGACGAAGATCGGTCTGGTCGTTCATAGGATCACGCCCGTCGTACGGCGGTGGAACGCCCCAGGCCGCCGGCGATCACGCTCGAGGCGTCACATGGTCCGGCCGGCATCAGGATCCACCGGTTGAGAACGATTCTCAGTATCACTCCCGGGACGATCCGAAGGCAACCAGGGAGCTGTGATCCCGACCTCACCCGGCCCGGCGAGGGCCAGTCGGGCGATGCGACACGGGTCACGTCCAACGGTCCGCGGGAGGTAGCCTGCACAGGACAACTCTCACATGGCAGCGTCCACTTCCGAGGCGCCCGGAGCTCCGGGTGCCTGGAGTTCCGAGGTGCCTGGAGGGCGGTCCGCAGTTCACCGCTGGTCGGCTCGCCGCCGGTCGGCGGTGGTCACCTCTCGCGAAAGGCCCGCGGACGACATGAGCACCGTCCTCGTCTACGCCGACCGAGCGGATGTGCGCGAACACGTCCGGAACGCGATCGGCCGTCTCCCCGCCGCCGACCTCGGTCCGATCGAGTTCGTCGAGGCCACCGACGCCCCCGAGGCGATCGGCGTAGTCGATCATCACGAGGCGGATCTGTGCGTCTTCGACGCGGAGGCCACCCCCAGCGGGGGCATGGGGCTCTGCCGGCAGCTGAAGAACGAGGTCACCAACTGTCCGCCGACCATCCTGCTGGTCGCCCGCCCGGACGACCGCTGGCTCGCCACCTGGTCCCAGGCGGATGCGGTGGTCACCCATCCGATCGATCCGGGTCTACTCACCGAGGCGGTCGTGACACTGCTGCGGGCGCGTGCCGGCGGCGCCGTGGCCCGTCGGCCGCTCACCGGCGCCCAGCTCGCCCACTGAGATCCAGGGCTTCCGAGGTATGACCACCGTTGGCGCATCCCACTCCCACACCGGCCGCTCCCCCGCCGGGGCGTCCCCCGCCGGGGCTCTCCCGACCGCCGGGACGAGCTGGCCGGAGCTGATAGGAGCATTGCTAGCGGGCGAGTCCCTGGACTCCGCGCGCACCGCCTGGGCGATGCAGCAGATCATGGCGGGGGTCGCCTCGCCCGCGCAGGTGGCCGGGTTCGCGGTGGCGCTGCGGTCCAAAGGGGAGACGCCGGAGGAGATCGCCGGCCTGGTAGAGGCCATGCTGGCCAGTGCCACGCCCCTGAGCCTGTCCGAGCGGGTACGGGCCCGCGCCGTGGACACCTGCGGGACCGGTGGCGACCGTTCCCACACCGTGAACCTGTCGACGATGGCCGCGCTGGTCGTTGCCGGCGCGGGTGTGCCGGTGGTCAAGCACGGAAACCGGGCCGCGTCGTCATCCTGCGGCTCGGCGGACCTGCTCGCGGAGCTCGGTGTCGTGGTCGACCTGTCGCCGTCCGGCGTCGAGGCGTGCCTGGCTACGGCCGGCATCGCCTTCTGCTTCGCCCAGGTCTTCCACCCGGCGATGCGGCACGTCGGCGGGGTCCGGCGCGAGATCGGCGTGCCCACCGCGTTCAACATCCTCGGGCCGCTGAGCAACCCGGCCCGCCCCGGCGCGCAGGCAATCGGCGTCGCCGACGCGCGGCTCGCTCCCGTCGTCGCCGGGGTGCTGGCGGACCGGGGCACCCGGGCGCTGGTGTTCCGCGGCGACGACGGGCTCGACGAGCTCACCCCGGTGACGACGTCCGCCGTGTGGGTCGTCGCGGCCGGCGCCGGACAGCCGCGCCGCGAGCGGTTCGACCCCCGCGACGTCGGCATCCACGTCGCGGACCACGCCGCGCTGCGCGGCGCGGACGCCCGTTACAACGCCGCCGTCACCCGGTCGGTGCTCGCCGGTGAGCCCGGACCCGTCCGCGACGCGGTCCTGCTCGCCGCCGCCACCGCCCTGGTCGCCGCGGCCGGCCCCTCCGATGCCCCCGTCACCGAGCAGATCGCCGCCGCCCTGCCCCGGGCGGCCGAGGCGGTGGACTCCGGTGCCGCCCGGGCCGTCCTGGAGCGCTGGGTGACCGCGAGCCAGAGCGCCGCAGCGGTTGACGCGGCGGCGGCCACGGCTCTCTGATCCCGCCCGGGTCGGGGCCCCCGAGGGAAGGGCGACCCCGACCCGGGCGGGATCAGTCCTCGGGCACCGGCGGGTGCCAGAAGTTCTCGAAGACCAGGCAAGTCACGAACACCACGACCAGAAGCGCACCGAGAATGATCATCCAGACGCCGAAGACGAGGCCCATCGCCGCCGTCACCGAGCTGGCCCCGATGAAGAACGGATAGTAGCTGCCCGGGGTGAAGTGCCCGAGCTCCCCAGCCCCGTCGGCGACCTCCGCATCCGGCAGGTCCTGYGGGCGCATCCCGATCCGCCGGCCGGTGAAGATCAAGTATCCGCCGACGAGCAGGCCGAGCCCCGTGGTGAGGGTCAGCGCGGCCGTGCCGGTCGGGTCCTTCGACCAGAACCAGTACACCAGCGCGGCGGCCCCGGCGAAAACTCCGAAGAAGTTGAAGATGATGCCTTCCACCTTCATGCCATGGCCGCCTTAACTGATCTCGGGAGTCGCGTGGTAGTCGATCCGGCCGATCGTGGCCGGATAGTGCAGGTCGAACGCCGGGCGTTCGGAGCGGATGCGCGGCAGCGTCCGGAAGTTGTGCCGCGGCGGGGGGCAGGAGGTCGCCCATTCCAG
>NZ_MAQZ01000013.1:0-3442 GCF_001756285.1 Frankia sp. CgMI4 | reverse complement strand
TAACCACGAGCCAGCCCCGGACCCGCAAGATAAAGCTCACCGACCACCCCCGGCGGCACCGGCTGCAGCAGATCATCCAGCACATAGGTCCGGGTGTTGTCCAGCGGATGCCCGATCGGCAGCGGCCCGGGGACCTCCTCCCCCGGCCGGATGTCGAACACGGTCGCGCACATGGTGATCTCGGTCGGGCCGTACAGGTGCCGCACGACGGTGTCCGGGCACGCGGCCGCGACGCGAGCGACGGCGGTGGCGCTGACCACGTCCCCGCCGGTCAGCAGCTCGGGCAGCCCGGCGAAACAGCCGGGGTCCTCCTCGGCCAGCGCCGCGAGCAGACCGGCGGTCACGTGCACGGCCGTCAGCCCGGCACCGGAGATCAACT
Source organism: Frankia sp. CgMI4 (assembly GCF_001756285.1). NCBI lineage: Bacteria > Bacillati > Actinomycetota > Actinomycetes > Frankiales > Frankiaceae > Frankia > Frankia sp. CgMI4. The sequence goes on along the minus strand of NZ_MAQZ01000013.1, from coordinate 3,063 downwards.
CGGYCAGCCCGGCGGCATCCAGCGGTCCCGGCGGGGCGATCACGACCTGGCCGCCCGCCAGCAGCGGCACCCACAGCTCCCATGTCGAGGCGTCGAAGGCGTGCGGGGCGTGGAACAGCACGCGCTGATCAGCCCCGCCGGACCAGTGCCGGTCGGCGGCCAGGGAGACGACCCCGGCGTGCGTCACCGCCACGCCCTTCGGTACGCCCGTCGATCCCGAGGTATACATCACGTACGCTAGGTCGCCGTGGCCTGCCACGACGTACGGCGGCGTCAGCGGCGGCCCGGACAGCACCCAGTCGCCCACCGGCACCACGCCCACGCCCGGCGGCGCGGCGAACCCCGCCGAGGCCACCACCACACCGGTCCCGGCCAGCACCTGCGCCACCCGGGCCGAAGGCCACTCCAGGTCGACCGGCACGTAGGCCGCGCCCGCCCTGAGCACCCCGATGAGCACCGCCACCAGCTCGGCCGAGCGCTCCAGCGCCACGCCGACCAGGTCACCCGGCTGTACGCCCGCCACCGCCAACCTGTGCGCGACCCGGTCCGCGGCCTGCGCCAGCCGCGCGTACGACAGCCGCACATCTCCTGCCGCCACCGCCACCGCGTCCGGGCGGGCGGCCACCTGGGCATCGAACGCCGCGGTGAGCCTGGTGTGGCCGAGGGGTACGCCGGTGTCGTTCCACTCGCCGACGATCYTGGCCCGCTCCGCGTCGTCCAGCACGTCGACCTGGCTGACCCGCAGGTGCGGGTCGTCCGCGACCGCCTCAACCACCCGGACCAGCCGTACGACGAGGTCCTCGGCCGTCCGCCGGTCGAACAGGTCGGCCGAGTAGTGCAGTTCCCCGTCGATGCCCGCCGCCGCGCCCGCCTCATCGCGGTACTCGGCGAGGTCGAAGGACAGGTCGAACTTGGCGGTGGCGGCCTGCGACGGCATCACCTGGGTGTCGAGACCGGCCAGGTGCCACTCCCGCTGCGGGGTGCTCCGGAAGCCGAGCATCACCTGGAACAGCGGGTGGCGGGCCAGGGATCGGGCCGGGTGAAATTCCTCGACCAGCCGCTCGAAGGGCACGTCCTGGTGGGCGAAGGCGGCCAGGTCGCCCTCGCGGACCCGGCCAACGAGTTCGACGAAGGTCGGGTCACCGCCGACATCGGTGCGCAGGACGAGGGTGTTGATGAAGAAACCGATCAGGTCGTCCAGCGCGGCGTTCCCCTGGCCGGCCACTGCCGTGCCCAGCGGGATGTCGCTGCCCGCGCCCAGCTTGGACAGCAACAGCGCTACGGCCGCCTGCACCGCCATGAACAGCGTCGCAGCCTGGCCCCTGGCCACGTCGGCCAGGYGGGCGTGTGTCCGCGCGCCGAGCCGGATGGGCACGGATCCGGCCTGGAAGCCGGGCAGGGCGGGGCGGGGCCGGTCCACCGGCAGGTTCAGCTCGGCGGGCAGGTCGGCCAGCGCCTGCCGCCAGTACGCCAGGTGCGCGTCCGACCGGTCCTCGCCGGCCGCGACCTCGCGCTGCCAGATGGAGTAGTCGGCGTACTGCACGGGCAGCGGCGCCCACGGCGGGGCCTGCCCGTTCCGCCGCGCCGCGTAGGCCGTGGCCAGATCCCGGGCGAACACCCCCATCGACCAGCCGTCCGCGGCGATGTGATGGACGACGAGTGACAGCACGTGGCTGCCGTCGGGCACGGCGAACAGCGTGGCCCGTACCGGCAGGTCGCGGCTCACGTCGAAGCCCCGGGTGGCCTCGGCCGTCAGCCGGCTGGGCAGCTCGTCCTCGTCGGTCGGTACGACCACAGGCGTGGGGCGTGCGGCCTCAGCGGTCAGGATCTGCTGCCGCGGGATGCCGTCGGGGTCGGGGAACACCGTCCGCAGGCTCTCGTGCCGTGTGACCACGTCGCCGAGCGCGGCCCACAGCGCGGTCCGGTCCAGGTCGCCGCGCAGCCGCAGCTGCACCGGGATGTTGTAGAGCGCCTCGCCGTCCTCGAGCCGGTTGAGGAACCACATCCGGGCCTGGCCGAACGACAGCGGCACCGCCTCGGGCCGTTGCACGGGCGCGAGCACCGGCTCGTCGGCCGCCGGGTCGCCGCCGGCCCGCACCAGCGTGGCGACCCCGGCGGGTGTCGGCTCGGCCATCAGCTCGCCGATGGTCAGCGCCGTCCGCAGCAGGTTCCTGATCCGTGCGATCAGCTGCATGGCCAGCAGGGAGTCACCGCCGAGGTCGAAAAAGTCGTCGTCGGCCCCGACCCGCTCCAGGCGCAGCACCTCGGCGAACAGGGTGCACAGCGATTCCTCGACCGAGGTGCGCGGCTCCCGGCCGGTCACCAGGCCGGCGAAGTCGGGGGCGGGCAGGGCGGCACGGTCGACCTTGCCGTTGGCGGTCAGCGGCAGCGCGTCGAGCACGACCACGGCTGAAGGGATCATGTGGTCGGGCAGMAGGCCCGCCACGAAGTCGCGGATCTGGACGGTGTCGAGCGCCTCCCCCTCGGAGGCGACGACATAGGCGACCAACCGTTTCTGCCCCGGCTGGTCCGCGCGCGCGATGACCGCGCCCTGGCTGACGCCCGGGTGCATGACCAGCACCGCCTCCACCTCACCCGGTTCGATCCGAAAACCACGGATCTTGACCTGCGCRTCCGCCCGACCGGCGAACACCAACTGCCCCTCCCCCGTCCACCGCCCCAAATCCCCCGTCCGATACATCCGCTCCCCAGACCCGGAAAACGGACACGCMACAAACCGCTCCCCCGTCAACCCAGGCCGGCCAAAATACCCACGCGCCAACCCCACACCCGCCACATACAACTCACCMGTCACCCCCGGCGGCACCGRCTGCAAAAACCGATCCAACACAAACRCCCGGGTGTTATCCATCGGACGGCCAATCGGCACCACCGAGGCAACCTCATCCCCCGGCCGCACCTCAAACACCGTCGCACACACCGTCACCTCCGTCGGCCCATACAACTGCCGCACCACCACCCCCGGACACGCCTCCACCACCCGCACCACCGCCGCCGCACTCACCACATCCCCACCCGTCACCACCTCACGCACCCCCACAA
>NZ_MAQZ01000012.1:0-3477 GCF_001756285.1 Frankia sp. CgMI4 | reverse complement strand
TCAGTATCTGGCATGTACTTGCGTACCCAGCAAGCAAAGACTCAAGGCCCTCGAGTCGAAATTCCGTACTTGGCACTACGAAACGCACTTCGCGAGCAGGGGGAATCCCCAGAATAATTCGGACAATCTGCTGGTCCCCAGTCGATGCGATACTTGCAATGTAGGCYGCTTGAGCCGCGATATGAGATTCCGAAATTCTATAGGATGAGCAAACACATTTAACTAGAGATTCTATGGTCGTCGTGGCCTCATTCCTGCCGGCCCTCAGATCATCAAGACCAGATGCACGTAGACCGATGAGTTCGGTGAACTCTAGAATCTCGGCGGGTCTCCACCGCTGCACCCGCCGCAGCTGCGTACCTTCCGAGATATTTTCCATAGGGCGAAACAGCCATTCGACAGCCGCCCAATGACTGGGAAACTCCTCGGTTAGGCGAATAAGTTCAGGGACTCTGAAAAATGGTTGCGGATCAGAGAATCCCTTTGCCTGCAAAACGGCTACGATTTCAAAATAGTCGCGAACACTAGCTTCCCGAGCCTCGCTGTAGATAGCCGTTCGGGTCGATGAATCGAGACTTCCAGCGTACTCGGCTGCAAGTTTGAGCACGTCGGCATATCCTATCGGACGCCGGCGTTCCGGTAGAGTGAAGCTCATAACTCCACGCGAATTTCTGCGCGGTGGACGATTTACTCGCCGTGGCGCCGGAACGGCCAGMATTTCTTTAAGCGCAGCCAAGGAAGAGTTTGGTATTTCGGTATGCCCGTCTACCACCGCATCGGTAAGTGAAGTGAGCGCTTGGGACACCAAACGGTGCTCCTTGTTCAACCGCAGTCCGGCAAGCAAGTCGTCCCGCAACTTGCGGAGTTGGGGGACGACCGGCAGACCAGCCAGCCGTAGGACGTACTCCCACTCCTTGGGGTCTCGCCCGCTCCTCTGACCTGCACTGTTRCTACCGATATCGGGGAGGGCCAATCCTTTGCCTGCAGCATCTGCAAGTGCTGCCATCAGGGCGGGGGTGACAACATTCATCAGAGATCTACCACCCTCTCTGATGGCGTCAGCGGCCCAAACAAGCGCCCTTCGCCCGCGATCATTTCCACTACCATGGAAGGTTTCGATACTATGCAAAATCGACGGCGCGTACAAAACAGCTAGAATAAAAGCCTCGCGGCGGTTCGGATCCTCGAGCGCACGATTCACCCAAGCCTTTCTTTCCTCTTCGTCTTCGAGAACGTGAGCGGCCCACATCGCGTCRCCAATATCCACAAGATACTGCGCTCGCGAAAGAAGCATTCCATCTGAATTTCTCGGAAAGGCCCCGATAACTTCGTCCCAGAACCTAACAATGTCTGCAGAGGCCGACTCTGCTGGCCCCCGCGACATTCCCCAATATTGAACCGCGCGGTCTCTGATCGATTTTCTAGCGATTTCAACCGACAAGCGACCGCTACGATGGGCGAGCTCATGCGCGATCACGGCAAAGCCGTCGACGAGCATCCGAGGGTCACTTACGTTCCATGGCACGCGCTGTATGGCACGCCGTGATTCCCATTTGGTGACCGATTCCTCCACTGCCGCCATGAACAAAAGTGATCTATTGGTAGGAATCTTTTCGGTCGGCCGCAATGTCGCCAGAAGTGTAACCATTGTCGCAAGTAGCGGAACCTGCCAAAGGCTGTTTGATCGAACCAGCAACGGACCGCCACCATGACCATCCGCGCGGCGGACGGACTCTAGCCACGAGATACGCGCGGCCGCCCACTCGGCCTCTTGCTKGCCGTTCGCTCGAATTTTTGCCGCATGGCGGATCAGATTGTCAAGCTGAGACGTGAGACCTTGCGGTTCAGTCAACTCAACGGTAGGAAGTCCTGTCTTCGAAGCGGCAGGAAGGGCGCTCCCTCGCGCCGTAACTATTACGTCGGTATCCGGGTGTAGCTGTTCGAGGAGTCGAGTTATTCCATCAGCTATCGTGCTGGTTGCGGTCCCGCACTCATCAAGGCCATCGAGGAGAAGCGCAGCGTCTCCGTCTCCGATTTTAGCCAGTAGAGTGGCGTGCAAGGCTCTCCTCTCGTCTCCTCCGAGCTTAGGAAGCGCGGCATCGACGAGCATAGCCGGAGTGAATGAAGCCGGCTCGGGAGGATTCTCGGCTACGACCTTTAGCGACACCAAAATAGGTATGGGCGCGTCCGACGTGGCTGCCCATTCCGCCRCAAGCTGTCTTATGGCTGTCGACTTTCCAGAACCAGGCAGACCGGTAACCACTAGCCGGCCCCAGCGCCGAGCGACGTCAAGCAAGGGTTCCGAAGCATACTTCCGATTTTCGAAGGTCGACGACCAACTAACCGTGAATGATTTCGCCAGGCCCTCGACCTTCATCGGCGGTAGGTCATCGGCGAGTAGCGCGAAAGATAGCATTCCGCGGTCGGCTTGAAAGCGGTCGCAATATCGCGCCAGAACTCCCAAGTCGAACTGGCGGCGCTGGCCGCGTGACCCACGATATTCCTCTGCGAGCGGGTATCCAGCCTTAGCAAGTATTTCGAGCCAATCGTCCAGATCACTCCCGCGTGCCTTCGCCGCGTCGGCCTGAAGCCGCGATCTCAATGCCTCGAATGCTTCGGCCCCGCGCTCATGTGGAACACCTGCAGCTACCAACCAGGAAGCTGCAGCTTGAAAATGGGGCAACCCCGGCTCATGCGCATCGACGACCAGCACATAAGCGGAGTCCAAGATTTCTTCGCGTYGGGAGGTTGAGATGTCTACAGGGAATGCTTTGGCGAGTGCTGCCAGCGCGCTTTTCTCTCCAGAGCTTGGGTTTCCTGGTATCGACCTCCTACGCCGGTTTAAGGCCGTACGGAGATGCCGAACTGGTCCTTTCGGCTCAGCAACAGCGAGGCCGAATATTACACCGGCTTCGGGCCGTTGGCGTGCCCACTGGTAGACGGTATCCTTCAAATGTCGATCGTCACCGCAAGCTCGCTTCGCCTGTACTAGCAGTGTACGGCCGTCCGTTAGCTTACAATGTATGTCGTCGATAGCATCATTTGTTTCAAAGTCGACGCTCTKAATCGTTCCAGAATTCKCCRTGTCGTCCAGAGGAATAGGATTTCCATTAATTCCATGCGACACCAGCCAAGCGGCGACACCGGCTCGATGCAGGCTGCCCGCCTCGTTCCCTTGCCCACTCACAGGCCACTCTCGTCGATCTAGTCGATCTTGCTGACGCCTCTACTCAGAGATGTCGTATTGTACGCTGCTTGGCCCGGGAGCTCCGATCCATACCGCACGACGCGTAGAGGCCTTCCGCTGGTCGCCCATCGCGACAACATCGACGAGGCCGGCCGATCGAGGACCGAAAGTTGCTTCCGATAGTGATGGCCCGCTTACAGATCTTGAATGGTCGGGGTCTGTTTGATCACATCCGGTCTGTCCGGGTATGACCCGGCCGTGTCCGACGCTTGTATCGGGCATGAGGTATG
>NZ_MAQZ01000011.1:0-3608 GCF_001756285.1 Frankia sp. CgMI4 | reverse complement strand
CACCCCTCCGCCACGCACCGCGATACCACCGGCAGGCACCAGGGAATCATCCACCCGAAAGCAATCGGGAAAATTATCCAGCCGTTGCCAGACACTGATCTGGATCAAGAAAACTGCGAAACTCTAGCTGGAAGCGAAGCTACGCGGCTGGCTGGCCGGAGATTCAGCCGAGGCTCCCCTGGTGGCAGAAGTCCTATTGGAAGTTCTGAGCGAAGCGCGAACGCTCCTACACACCAATTACGTACTCAAAGTCGGCGCGGCAGATCAATCCTGAATTTAATTCGGCCCAGCGAGGTTAGGCGCCGATCTGGATTGGATATTGGACTATATGGATGGTCGCTATACCCGACATGCATGGCGCCCCCCATGATGTGCCGCTCACCGTTGCCGTAGGCGTCCCGGGCCGGGTTGAGGTCACTCCCCGGTCCGGGTCGTCACCACGGCCAGCGAGGGAGCGCGGATGMCCGGGACGGTGTACGGCTACATCAGGACGGAAGACGACGACGAAGCCGAGGTAGACCGCCTGCATGATCGGCTCGGTTCCCWCGCCGCCGCCGGGGCCAGGCCCTCGCCGATGTGTTCGTGGACCGGAACATGCCGCCGGGCCAGCTCATCCGCCCCGGCCTCACGCTGCTACTGGATGCGGTCCGGCGCGCGGACGGTGCCATCGTCATCGTTCCCGACCTCTATCACCTCTCCTCGCTCATTGCTGCACGGCGCGCAATCGAAGCAGAAATCAGTGAGGCCGGTGYGCGGCTGATTGCGACCGCGGCCGCCGGCGACGACGTCGGGGCTCAGCCGTCGTGACGGCCCCGGCGACCTCGACGAGCGCACGCCCACGCCTGGCGCGCTCGTCCACGGTCCGGCAGTTCGAGGCCACGGCCAAGACGGTGAGCGCGGCCCGCCAGCACACCACGGCGACGTTGGCTGCCTGGGGATTGGCCGCAGTTGCGGATACGGCGGAACTGCTGGCCTCGGAGCTCGTGACCAACGCGTGCCGGGCGTCGGCAGGCCGGAGCGGCGTGATCGCCATGCGCCTGACCCGCACGGACGCCGATTTGGTCATTGAGGTCTGGGATGCCAACCARACCGCGCCGGTGCGGCGAAAGCCTGGAGACGACGCCGAAGGTGGGCGCGGGCTTTTGCTGGTGGACGCCCTGAGCGCCCGKTGGGCGTACTACCGCCCCCGCTCCGGCGGCAAGGTGGTCTGGTGCAGCCTGCCTCTGGCGGCCCCGGCCCACGTCCTCCCCGAGGACGCCGAACCGCTACCCCACCGTCCGGCCTCATCCGGCCCCGCCCAGCCCGCCGAGGTCTTCACGGACCTGGTGGTGCTCCGGCGGGTGGCTGACGGCCTCCGCGCGCTGGACTGGGACCTCCCGCCGGGTGAAGACGCGCGGCCGTGACCGCACCCGGCCGCCGCCACCTCTGGTCTGGGTGCGCTCGGGGCCGGAGGATGGAGGGGACGGCAGCCGATCATCAAAGGAGTGCCATGCCCTCGCGCGACACCGCCGTTTCGCTCCGCACCTTCGACGGCCTGCACCTGGCCGGAACCCTCGTGACGCCGGAGGCGACGTACGAACGGGCCGCGGTTCTGGTCCACGGCGGCGGGGTAACCCGGGAAGAGGGCGGCTTCTTCACGCGCTTGGCCGCCGGGCTGGCGGAGGCGGGAGTGGCCTCGCTGCGCTTTGACCTCCGGGGCCACGGGGAGAGCGAAGGCCGCCAGGAGGAGACGACGCTGACGGCGCACCTCAACGACATCGCGGTGGCGCTGGCGCGGGTGCGGGAGGACACCGGGGCGCAGGTCATCCACCTGCTTGGCACCAGCTTCGGCGGCGGCTTGACCGCCTACTACGCAGCCAAGCGGCCGGAGGAGCTGGCCCGGCTGGTGCTCCTGAACCCTCAGCTGGATTACAAGAACCGGTACGTGGACCAGAAGCYGTACTGGCACGGCGACTTCTTGGACGACGAAGCCGCCGCCCGACTGACCAAGGACGGCTTCATCCACCACTCCCCGACGGTCCGGCACGGCCGGGCGATGCTCGCGGAGGTGTTCTGGATCAGGCCGATTCAGGTGGTTGCCGAAATCGCCGCGCCCACCCTGATCGTCCACGGCACCAAGGACACCTTCATTTCGGTGGACGCCTCCCGGGCGGCGGCACCCCGGTTCCAGGCGGAACACCAGCTCGTGGAGATCGAGGGCGCGCAACACGGCTTCGCCGTCCACGAGGACCCCACCTACGTCGACCCCCAAAGCCAGGAGTGGCAGGCCTTCGTCATCCGCACGGTGGCGGACTGGCTCACGGCGGGTTAGACCAGCAGGGCGGCGCGCAGCTGGCGGGGACCGGGCCGGGTCTGCCAGGGCGTCAATATCTGGGCGGCCCGCGTCAACTCCCGGGTGGTGCGGCTGGAGCCGGTGGCCGTCGCCAGCCGCAGGGCGGTCAGGCCTTCCTCGGCGGCGGCGTCAGGCTCGCCGCCTAACGCATGAGCGACAGCCCGGCGTGCCCGGTAGTAGCCCTCGTCCCGGCGGGACAGCGCGCCGGTTGCCAGGACTTCGCCGTAGAGGGCCGCGGCCCGGCCCGGCTTTCCCGCCTCGATGTAGYAGGTGGCCGACCGCAACAACCAGGTTCCTTCGTCGTAMCCGGCCCCCAGGGAATCCGGGTCGTCGTCGGCCGCCCCCAGCAGCGCGCGAGCTTCGTCAAGCTTCTGCTCCACGACGCCGATGGGGTCGCCGGTCATCGCCAGACCGCGTGCCTCCTGCTGCGTGACCTCTGCCTGAACCCGGGGCGGCAGGTTCCACGGCCCGTAGCGCGCCGCCTGGGCGAGGGTAAGCACCCGCGTCGCGTCACGGTCCTCATAGGCGGACTGGGACTTACGAAGCAGGATGTAGCCCTGCATTGGCAGGTCCCCGGCCTCCTGCGCCCACTCCATCGCCCGGTCGTACCAGTAGGCCGCCGACGTAGCGTCGTGCAAGTCGCGGTAGAGCCAGCCCGCGAACTCTGCCCCGTCTGCCCCGACGCTGAGGAGAGCGCGCCGCACCTGGGGGCGGACATCCCGGGCGCGGGACTGGATGGCATCGAGGACGCCCAACACCAGGGGCAGCGCCCGGAGCGGCCCCATCTGGCCGTCGTTGGCCTTGCACCGGGTGAACTGCTGGCCGAAGTAGCCCACCACCGTCTCATCCAGGTAGCGGCCCGCGTCCTGCATCGCGGCGGCCAAGTGCTGCATTTCCTCTAGGCTCGCCAGTGGGACGACGTGGGCCGACCCGGGCGCGGCCCGCTCCCCCCGGGGCATCGGCACCTGGGGCGCGCCCGCCTCGCCAGAGTCCGAAGCCAGCTCCGCGACCAGATCAGTGAGGCCGTGGGAGTGCGCGGCGGCGCGGTCAATGGGAAGCGCCACCTGTTGCCCGCCGACGATGACCGGCACGGTGAGCGCCGGCGCCTGGCTCCCTCCGGTGGCCCGGGTGCGCGGCTCCCCGGGACGGTCGAACCAGAGCAGTTCCCCCGGGATGCCGAGGATTTGGCTGTAGCGAATCAGCTTGGTCAGCTCTTCGGGGGCGCGGCCGTTCTCTATCCGGCTGAGCTGCGCCTGTGTCAGGCCCAGCCACCCGC
>NZ_MAQZ01000010.1:0-3815 GCF_001756285.1 Frankia sp. CgMI4 | reverse complement strand
CACAAACAGACTTTGCGGGTCACCCTGGCGGGCGCAAGCCGCCCGGCAGCAATCATAGTAGGGCAAACACGCCCCCTGTTTCAGAACGCCATCCGCAATTTAGCCATCGATGCATCGGGCGGCACCGGACATGCCCAGGGGACAGGAACAGGCCACGGCCTGGTGTTTGTCTCTGGCAACGGTCTGATAGAAAACGTCATTGTCCAGTATCCGGACGGTGACGCCTTTCATTATGCCCAGGATTTGTTGATGACCAAGCTTACCGGAGGGCCGTACACCCTATCAGGTAGCGGACAGAATATTTCACTGACTACGAACGCCTATCTTTCATCCAGCGGTGGTACGTTTACCGTAAATACTGCTACAGGTCCGATCAACGTTACCTACACCGGACTATCGGGCBGCACGACGGCGACAGGTTGCACCGGTTCCGGAACGATCAGCAGTGGGCAATCTGTCGGCTACGGGATTTACGATCTGACTACTGTCAATTCGTACGCGCAATTTATGGCAGGGTCCGGCTGGAAGGTCGACTGGAACTATGCCTCATCAGAGTGGTTTGCGTGCCGGGTAGATGGAGCTAAAACAAAGCCGGCTTCCGCTACCAACGTCGGCTTTCTCTTGTACGGCACCTACCTAAAATTTAGTCTATGCCACGCGTATCTTTGCAATACCGGGCTCCAGATCGGCGATACCTCGGTTTTTACCGCCGCCAGCATCACGGTACTCGGCGGCGAATGGGAGACCAACGTAACGAACGGCGTAAAGATTACAAACAATACCGGCCCGATTCTTATCAGTGGAGCTCAGTTTTATGGCAACGGCCTCGCCGCGAACCCCGGCGCCGGTACCGATATATTCCTGGGAACGGGCTCTACAGAGGTCTTCGTGTCGGAGTGTGTGTTCCGGCAGGGCACGGGTGGCGGCCTTACCAAGAACATATACGCGCTTCTGTCTACATGGTGTGTGATCCAAAACTGCGARTTCGATTATCTGTTTATAGGCCAGAACATCTTTTTGGACGGAGCCTCTGGCGCTGTTTCGCATTTTACAGTCCGTGGCAACCAGTCACTTAGCCAGGCAAGCTCCACAAGCTTCGCTTTACTTAAAGGCCAGGTGCTGGAATGTGAAGTTCTGGATAACACCATCCAGGGTTCAATTGTGGAGCAGGTATCGGGCATAACACCCAACTATAACCGTATCCACCGTAATGTAGTAGTAGGTGGCTGGGGCGGGTCAGTGACGACCGTCGGCCAAAATAGCGAAGCTTGGGAGAACAAGAATACATCCGATGTGATAACGGTAGCCTCTACGACGGCTACTKCGCCGGCCCACAAACTCACCCGTGCATCATCTACTTCTGCGACCGCCACCTTGAGTCCTCCTGGGTACAATGTTGGTGGCATTGCCCTGGCGGCAGGCTCAACCGGTGTAACGCTCCCTCAGGCAACAGTCACACTCGCGTCTTCACCTGTCGGCATATTCCCGGTTTCAGGTAGTATTCTGGTGCCACTCGCCAGCGGCTACACCACTGTCCGATACACCGGCATCTCCGGAAATAGTTTTACCGGGTGCACCGGGGGGAGCGGCACTACCGCCTCCGGTAGCGTCTACGCCTTGCCGGCTGGCCACCTAAAATTCCAGGCGGTCGCGACCGACAACACGAATGGYGTTACTATATCTTGCCCTACGGGGATGACGATCAACGGCTTGTCATCAAACTTGTCCATCAGCGGCACCGTCAATAAGGTATGGACTGCTATGCTTAGTGGAACTGATTGGCTTATTTATTGAGGAATTTCATCCGGTAATTCCGGYATCTTGAGAGGTTCATCGCTCATGCCCCCATCGCCTCGTGGAACTCCCGGGGAAGCGGCCGTGACCGCCTTCCCGCTCATAATCTCCGCAAAGGTTTCCTGCGCACGTCCAGCCGATATCTATGGCGTGCTCGGGTGGCAGATGGAGGACGCCAGGGTGCTGACAGGGCCAGTAAGAGCACTCCGATGCGAGCGCGCCCATCACGTAACCTTGCCGTCCTCGAATGAGTTATAGGAGCTTGCGGCCTCCCGGCTGTCAATCGGCGAGACAGCCCCTTCTATGTAGTAGGCGGCGGCTGACGACCCACCTGGAGATCGGGTGGCACCAGCCGGTTCAGGAAGTCGACCAACGACTGAGYCTCGTCCAGCTCCGACTTTGCCTGCTACCACACAGTATCCTTGTGCGACTTTACCATCTCCAGCTGTGGGAGATACATTGAGTTCCGCTTATCCATCTCTGCGCGATAGTCCTCCAGCTGCCGATATCTCGCGGCCGCCGAGAACCTGGCAAGACCGGATGGCTTCGGTAGCTTGACGGGCTCGTGTTCCTCGGCATGCCACACCWCTGCCTCGCGCAGCTTGGCGGCGGCTTCCTTCGCCTCACGTTCGGCCGCGGATGCGCTCACCTCCGCGGAGGTCRCATACTGTTGGCGTCCGCGTACATAGTCGAGCCATTCCTGGCGGTGCCCCTGCCCGTGATGGAGAATCATGGCCGGTACGACCAGCGCCAAGTCGGAGCGATCTTCCGACGTAAAGTCACCCGGCTCCCACAAGTTGGTGATCCTGTGGAGCCGTTCAAGATCGGCGGTGAACCTGTCCAGTTCAAACAATGTATTCCAGCGACCCAAGTAAAGCGAAAAAATTCGCCGCCAGACCAGTGGTCGTAGACCATGGGTTGTCGTTTTCGGGCAAGTATCACAGACGACCGTCAGCGCACTCGCAAGGGTGCCGTGTCGTCCACAGACGTCCTTTCGACAGGTGCGGCAGGCCCCTATTGCCGCCAGCCCACAACGGCACGTTGCCGTAGCCGTTGCTGCAAGCGCTCCGTACTCGTATTCGTGATCACAGATTCGGCTCGTAACCTTCTCATATACCGGCGTCGCGTAGGCGTTGGGCGGCCCGAGCGGCATATTGAAATCCGGCCGTCCGTAGCTCYGTTCGACCTCGTCTACCTGGCTCTCGCAGTGACGCAAGACCGGCGTGATCGGCCGATAGTACCGGCCATAGCACGCCGGACAGGTCCCCCCAATGATCCGCATGGAGGCTGTATACCAGAGCCCAGGACCCCCGCCTACCTCGTTCAGTACGAGCGGAAGCAGCAGTACGTTCGCCTCCGCCGGAGGCCTCGCTCTTGGAGGCTCGTCGGGCGAGCCGGATCAGGTGCTCTTCGTACGACGGAGTACTTGATCAGAACAGATCCCACTCCCGCAGCAACCCCGTCAGCTCGTCCAGCCGCTCCCTGGTCATCCGCTTGCGGGCCGCATCCGGAACTTGTCAAGATTTTTAGGACAAGATTCTTTGTGAACTAGCCTGTGTTCCGTCCCTGTCGTGATCTCGGTCGAGGGATGACTTCTGATCGTTCRGGCACGCCGTCGGCTGGTTCGGCCTGGTCATCCGGCGTGTGGTTGATCCCGGCGGGCTTCGGGAGCGGCGGCGGGACCGGGGGCTGGTTCACGAACCGTTCCGGATGCGCGGCGTAGGCCACGTCGAGGACACGGCTGCGGGCAGCGTGTACCGCCTCGGCCTGGCCGAAGTACACGGCCGCCGGCGTGAGATAGCCGATTCCCGAATGTCTGTGCTCATGGTTGTACCAGGCGAAGAACCCGCGGCAGAACTGGCGCGCCTCGGCAATGGTACCGAAGCGGTCAGGAAAGTCGGGCCGGTACTTCAGCGTCTTGAACTGTGATTCCGAGTACGGGTTGTCGTTCGAGACCCGCGGCCTCGAGTGCGACCGGACGATGTCAAGGTCCGCGTAGAGCAACGCGACCGTCTTCGACG
>NZ_MAQZ01000009.1:0-4001 GCF_001756285.1 Frankia sp. CgMI4 | reverse complement strand
CATCCAGGCAGCCGTCGGCCTCCAGAAAATCAACGAACAGCAATCCGAGCGAATACTGAGCTTCGAGAGAATCAAGAGAGTTTCTGAATAACTTCAGTGCCTCCGCGTCCCAGACCTCGAACTCGATGCCCTTGGCCGCCAGACGCTCCGTCTGCCGGGCGATCTCGTCGGCTAGCTCGGTCTGCACGGCCGGCAGGCTGGTGGCGTAGACGAAGACGTCACTCGCGGAGGCCCACGAACCGCCCAGGAAGTCCCCGACCGCCTTCTTCAGACCGGCCGCGGTCAGCTTGGCGACCCGCCGTGACTGCAGGCTCAGATAGCGCGGCGAGGCGCCGGAACCCGGGGGTGCATCCCCGGCCGGCGGCAGCCGAACATACAGGTCGATGCCCTGCTGCTTCTGGCCCCGGGTGCCGTACAGGCCACCCTGCGCACGGGCTTCCCGCGCCGACATCCGGCCGGTTTCCCGGTCGCCGGCCACGTGGTCCACGGCATGATCAACCTTGCCGCGCTCCAGAGCGAGCTTCAGGCACAGCCGCTCGAAGTTCTCCCAAGCCAGGCAGTCGAACGGCAGCACCTGCTCCCGCGTGTCCACCGGCGGAGCCAGCTCCTGCGCCAGCACCATCGTGCGCAGCCTCGGCGGCGGCGGCGCCCACGCCGCGGCGTCGGCCGGCGATGCGCCAGCGGCGGAACCGCTACCGCGTCGCTCCGGACCGCCTCTTGCGCCCTTCCCCGGATCGTTCACCCTCCGAGTATTCCGCCCGCGCAGGACGCYGCCGAAACGGCGTCAGGCGGGATCCAGAGCGGTCGGTCGCACAGGTGGCGCGGTCGGCAGAGAGATCCCATCGAACTTGGGCAAACCTGGCGTGCTTGCTACCAGGCCGCAGGTGACCGCACTGGCAGCGACGTGAAGCCGACCGGGGCCATGTGCCGCGAGAGTCCGGCCCCTTATATCCTAGATCATCACGGTCCGGGCTCGATCGTGTGGGATCGCGGTCGTCGCCAAATTTACTCGACGGACGGCCCAGCTCCAGAGGATGAGGAAATGATCTGTCAGTTCTGYGGTGCTGAGGCAACCCTCACCAAGGAGCATGTGATCCCAGCCTGGATATCGACCCTTCCCTCGTTCGTGGGCAAGGTGACGGTCAATTCTAGAGCCGGTGATTCAGGAAAGTCTAAGACTTTCAGTCTCAAGAAAATAGATCTCCAGGTGCGGATCGCCTGTGGYGACTGCAACGGCGGGTGGATGAGCCGGCTGGAGAATTCTGTCAAGGTTTTTCTCGGGCCACTGTTGGAAGGTGCTCCGGTCAGCCTTGGGGCGGAGCGCCTCGGCATTCTTGCTCGCTGGTGTATCAAGACCGCTATCGCCGAGGTCAATACGTCGGGGTATGGCGCGATTTTGCCGACCGTAACCGCTCGCCAGTTGGCAGACGGCGACGCACCCACCAACGTGGCCGTGTGGATCAGCAGGTTCCACGACACCATGTACCACGATCGCCCCGTGYGGCTCCGGCCGAGGAAGCTGGACTGCACCGCCGACGGCGTCTACGTCGGGAGTCTGGTCGATTTCACGGCCGCCCTGGGCCCCTTCGYGATCAAAGTGGTGTTTGTGCCAGACGCGATCGCTCGTGGTCTGGAGGTGCTCGAATTCGACGAACCAAAGCCGCTTATTCCGCTATGGCCGAAGCCTGTAGCGGAATTATCCTGGCCGCCCGCATTCTCGTACTGCGAAGCCGAGCTGGTCGCTCTCAGTTTCGCGCTGGCGGGAATATCTCTGGTGCAACGGCGTGTGGACCCTCATTGCGTTGGTCCGGCGTGATCGTGTGGTTCCGAACCTCGGTYGCATGCGATGCGCCGAGGAACACTCGCCGGGTTGGTACCCGAGTGTGGGTGGATTGCATACCTGCGGCACGGCGCGGAGATCGCTTCAGGTGRCTCGCGCCAGGTAGACAGCGGCGACCGTCACTGGGGACACGAGGACTGACTGATCAGGGCTGCGGCGTTGCTGGCAGCATCGGTCCGTGGTGAGTTCCGGCCTGGTGGTCCCCGACGGGGGCGGTTACCGGCACTCGTACGAGATCCCGACCCCGGCGCGCCTGGCCGTGGTCTCCGGGCAGATTCCGGTGTCACCGCGGCACCGTGTCCGCTGGATTCGCTGCACAGTGCCGCCAGGCCTGGGCGAACGTGGCCGCGGCACTGTCGCACCACGGGATGGGCCTGTCCGGCCTGAAGGTGACGACCTATCTGTCCGACCGGCGGTACCGCGTACGAGAACTTCGCCATTCGCCGGGAGTTGCTGGGTGGGCATTGCCCGGCGCCGACGGTGATCGTCGCGGGTATCTATGACGAGGCGTGGCTCGTGGAGATCGAGGCACTCGCCGCGGTCTGACGGGCGTGGGTGGTCAGGCATGCCCGTGCCTGTGCTCGGCTACCGTCGCGTGATGCACACGATCAGCCCGCAGGACCAGGGCCGGCTTACGCAAGCTGTCGAGGCGCGGGAGACGGATGTTCAGCAGGCCAAGGCGATCATTCTTCGAGCGGTCGAGGGCGGCAGCGCTCTTGGGGCCGATGGGCTAGTCATCGCGGTTCTCACCGCCGCCGGAGCTGACCTCAATGCGTTTCGGACACCGGTCCACCCCCGGGAGCTCGGGGAAGACCCGCTTGACGCGGAGCTGCCGCCGCTGAAGCTCGCTCGAATCCGGGCGGCGGCACGCGAGGCACTCGCCGACCTGGTGGCGGCCGGAATCCTCACCAGCTGCAATACTCCTGGGACCCTCCCGGTGCAGGTCCACGACGGTGGCTACGGCACGACCGCGCAGCTCCCGTTGTCGGAGCCGCTGCTCGCGCCCGCATATCGAGTGGCCCGCCGATACCGCGGCGTGTCGGAGCTGGCGATCCTCGATCCGACTCTCGGCACCGATGGACTTAAGGACCTACTCGGCCCGCGCGGTCTGAAGGCTCTCGTGGAGGCCGTCGAGACCTTTCGGGCCGGCCGGTACTTCTCCTCCTCGAACATGCTCGCGCTCGCGAGCGAGGCGGCGTGGTTCTCCGTCGCGGAGACGATGCGCGCCGACAAGCCGCAGATCGACAAGCTCCTCGACGATCCCAAGACACCGGCGAGCACGCTCATCGAGCGAGTCGTTCCTGTGCTGAAGGACCTGGGAGCGAAGAAGAGCCGGGTCGACGAGCTGCACCGGTTCGCCGACAGCCTGCGCGGCATCAGGGACTATGCCCTTCACCCCCGCGCGACGCTCGACTCCGACTACGAGGCGCGGTTCGCTGAGRCACCCGCCTATCTGCTTCTCGTCGAGGGGCGGCGGTACCTGCGCAATCTCCGGCAGGCGACCCTCGACGCCGGGCTGCAGTTCTAGGAGACCTCGACGGGGCCCGGCGACCAGGCCGGACGCTCCCGATCGGGAGGGCCCTGCAGAGCTGCGTGGTGGCCAGGGGCGTGGTCTCGGCCTGTTGCACTCCGCTCCTGCGTCCGTCGCACAGCCGTGCGACCGCGTCGTCGGAGGCGCCAGAATGCGAGCGCGGCGTCGGCGGTGGCGACACYCGCACCGCAGGCGTCACCGAGGTGCACCAGCGTAACGACGCACCCGCAGTCTCGCCCCGGCGCGCAGCCAGTCGCTRGCTACAACTAGAGGGGGGAGAGCGGTGAACTGCAGATGCTCGGTGATCTGGCCTCTAGGGCTCCGGTTGACTCCGCTGAAAACCTTGCCCGGTCTGAGGCTCTTTTCCGGAGTCCTTGAGACTGTTGTAGGACGCCTCAGGGAGGCGCACGAGCCTCGCTGAGGAGGTCGGGGCGCCCAGCATGGACAGCGCTGCGTTACCGACCGCGAGACTCAAGGCCACCTTCGGTAGCAGGGTGGCGATAGGTGTGCCCACCGCGGCCTCGTCGCCGAGCACCAGTGCGGTATCCAGCCCGGTCATGAGCGCAACGATCTCCGACGGTGGTTCCGGACCTTGCACTGCCAAATCGGCCATCGTCACGGTCACCGCAC
>NZ_MAQZ01000008.1:0-4021 GCF_001756285.1 Frankia sp. CgMI4 | reverse complement strand
CTGGCCGGGGCAGCGCCCGGCCCAGGAGGCCAGGTGGCCGGCGGTCGGGAAGACCGACATGTCCGGGCCGATCTCGGCGAGCAGGCATTCGGCCATGCGGCGGTCAACCCCGGGGATCGTGTCCAGCAGGTCGACCTTCGCCTCGAAAGGGGCGATCACCCGGTCGATCTCGGTCGAGAGCCGGTCGATCGCCTCATCGAGATAGTCCAGCTTCGCGAGGATCTCCCCGATGATCAGACCGTGGTGGCCGGTGAAGAACCCGTTCAGCGCCTCCCGCAACGCCGGGATCTTGGCGCGCAGCCGGCCGCGGGCGAGCTCGGAGAGTACCTCCGGGTTGGTGGTACCGGCGATCATCGCCTCGAGGATCGCCCGGCCGGACACCGTCAGGATCGACGAGGACACCGACGACAGCTTGATCCCCGCGTCCTGCAGAACCTTGTCCAGGCGCTGGACCTCGCGGGTCCGCTCCTCGATCTGCGCCTTGCGGTAGCGGGTCAGATCCCGCAGCTGGCGGATCGGTTGCGGCGGCACGAACGACGGGCGGACCAGCCCGTACTCGACGAGTTCGGCGATCCACGCGGCGTCGGCCGCGTCCGTCTTGCGGCCGGGGACGTTGTGCATGTGCCGGGCGTTGAGCAGCCAGCACTCGGCGACCGCGTCCTCGAGAATGTGGAAGACCGGTCGCCAGTACACGCCGGTAATCAGGCGTCGACTCCATCCCGACCCGGGTCACCCCCAGACCGGTCAGCCAGTCCCGCAGCGCCAGCAACTCCACGGTCGTCGCCCCGAAGGTGTGCAGCTGCACCTGGACCGGCCCACCCGGCGCCTCGGCCATCCGCACGCAGGCGACGATCTCGTCCTTGTGCACATCCAGGCCCGCGCACCGCGCGACCTGCGCTTCCATACGACCCCTCCAGGCCATCCCGACAGGAACAGGTGGCCACCCGGAGGGGGTCTGGTGATCAAACGGATGACGTCATACAGACAGACCCAGACAGGAAAAGAATCATGGGGGTAAAGTTGGGGTGATCTTTATTTCAAGATCTTTAAGATCTTGCTAAGATAGGCCCTGACCTGGGCAAACATGCTCCCGCGATAGGACTCGAACCTATAACCTGCCGGTTAACAGCCGGCTGCTCTGCCAATTGAGCTACGCGGGATCGGGTGCCGTGCATCTGACGTCGTCAGCCTACCTGAGGTTCGGGCGGTCTTGGACGTGGGGTAGGAATCAACCCGACGGCACAACGTCAAGCGGCCGGCGGCCATCCGCCTGCACGTCCCTCGGTCTCCTGGGAGGCAACATGCGTATCAGGCCCAGCGTCATCCTGGCCCTCGGTCTCGGATACGTCCTCGGCGCCCGGGCCGGCCGGGAGCACTACGACGCCATCATGCGGCAGGTCCGTGACCTCCAGGAGCGCCCGGAGGTCCAGAGCGTGGCGGGACTCGTCTCCGCGCAGGCGGYCACCGTCTACCAGAAGGCCCGGGACCTGCTTGGTGCCCATGCCGGGCAGTCCGCGACCAGGCTGTTCGCTCCCCTCGGCTCGCACAGCTCCAACGGTGTCGGATCCAACGGTGTCGGATCCAACGGCGTCGGTTCGGTCGGTGCCCGCTGATCGAGGCACCCTCGCGCCGGAGACCCCGGAGACCCCGGAGACCACCGATGAGCGGTCCCGGCGGGACATGCCGATGAGGCAGGCGAGGCCGAACGGGCCGGGACGACCGCACGCCTCCGGTCATCCCGAGACTTCGGACGGCGCACCGTCCGCCCTCGCCGGTCTTGTGGACCTGTTGGGTCGGCGTTTCGCCCTCGCCGTCTACTGGAACCTGCGCGGGACGGCCCTGCCGTTCCGCGCGCTCGTGGCGCGGCTCGACGCGCCGCAGGCCCAGGTGACCCAACGCCTGCGGGAGCTGCGCGAGGCCGGCCTCGTCGAGGTGGACGAGGTCGGCGAGTACCGGCTGACCGCGCACGGCCGTCGCCTGCAGGGAGTGCTGGAACCGCTGGCGGCCTGGGCGRACGACTGGTCCGGGCTGAGCCCGCGCCAGCGCACGCCCCGAGGATCAGCCACCCAGGGTCACGGTGAGCCCTAAGTTCGGTGGACTCCCGCTTGGCGGCAATATCCCGACATCGCGGAATGATCACTATCGAGAGGCATCTCGTGACGGCAAGATCACAGCTTGTCTTGAGCTCGTTTTAAGGATCTCTTAGGCCCAGCGGGGTGTGCTGGTCCTTGTCGCCCGGCTGGCTGGCGAACTGAAGCAGCCTCATCCACCAGAGGTAACCCCGGCTTCTGGTGGGTCTCCCCAGCCCGGGTCGCGGCCCGTCCCAGCCGCGACCCGGGCTCAGCCCTGCCCGCCGCGCGAAGCCGTTGTGGACCGGCGTGCGCGCGAGGCTGTCGTGGACCGGCGTGAGGTCAGCCGCCGGTGAGCCGTTCCCGCGCTTCGGCAAGCCGCCGCAGGGTGGTCTCCCGGCCGAGCGCCTCCAGCGACTCGAACAGGGGCAGTCCCACGCTCCGCCCGGTCACGGCGACCCGCACCGGTGCCTGCGCCTTGCCGAGCTTGAGACCGTGCCGCTCGCCCACCTCGGTGAGTCCGGCCTTCAACGTCTCGGCTTCCCACTCGATCTTGTCGTAGAGGTCGTGGACGTCGGCGAGCAGTTCCGCCGCCGGCCCCTTCATCGCCTTGGCCCAGGCCGCGTCGTCGATCGGTGCCTCCGGCAGGAAGAGGAAGTCGACCATCGGCACGATCTCCGACAGCACGGAGACCCGGCTCTGCGCCAAGGGGGCGAGGGCTGCGAACGCGTCCGCGTCGAACGCGGCCGGCTCCCACGGCGCGGCCGGCGCCGAGAGCCAGGGCCGGACCGCCTCGATGAACTCCGCGACGCTCAGCCGCCGGATGTACTCACCGTTGAACGCCTTGAGCTTCTTCTCGTCGAAGAACGCCGGCGATGGCTTCACGTCGGCAAGGTCGAAGGTGGACTCGATCGTTTCCCAGGGCACGATCTCGTCCTCGCCGGGCGGGGCCCAACCGAGCAGCATCAGGTAGTTCTTCATGGCGGCGGGCAGGTATCCCTCGTCCCGGTAGGACTCGAGCGCCACCTTGTCGCGCCGCTTCGACAGCTTCTGGCGCTTCTCGTTGACGATCACCGGGACGTGCGCCCACACCGGCGGCGCGTCCGCGCCGAGCGCTGCCCAGAGCAGCTGCTGCTTAGGGGTGTTCGACAGGTGTTCCTCACCCCGGATGACGTGGGTGATCCCCATCTCCAGGTCGTCAACGACGTTGGCGAGCAGGAACACCGCCGACCCGTCGGCCCGCGCGACCACGAAGTCCTCGATGGTCTCGTTCGGGAACTCCGGCGTGCCGCGGATGAGGTCCTCGACGATCGTCACGCCGTCGTCCGGCGTGCGAAAGCGCAGCGCCCGGCCGGGACCCGGGGCGAGCCCGCGGTCCCGGCAGAATCCGTCGTAGCCGCGCTGCGCGTTGCCGGTGCGTTCCGCCAGGGCCTCGCGGGTGCAGTCGCAGTAGTAGGCGAGACCCTCGGCGTGCAGCCGTTCGGCCGCGGCCCGGTGCCGGTCGGCGCGCGACGACTGCAGCACCGGACCCTCGTACCCGCCGGGGCTGATGCCGAGCCAGTCCAGCGCGCTGATGATGCCGTCGGTCCACTCCGGCCGGTTGCGGGACGCGTCGGTGTCCTCGACGCGCAGCACGAAGTCGCCGCCGGCGCGCCGCGCGACCAGCCAGTTGAACAGCGCCGACCGCGCCCCACCCACATGGAAGATGCCGGTGGGAGATGGCGCGAATCGAACCCGTACCCGCCCAGATCCCATGCCGCGCAGCGTACAGCGGATCTCGACGGGCGAACCGGGCGTGGGCCGATGGTGACCGGCCGCGGAATCGGTCTCCCGGGCGGCCGGCTACGCCCCTGCTCAGCCGAGGAGGTCGAGGGGGGTGGTGGGTTGGTGGGGGGTGTGGGGGGTGGTGGTGAGGTGGTGGCGCCAGAGGGTTTCGGCGGCGTCGGGGTCGT
>NZ_MAQZ01000007.1:0-4194 GCF_001756285.1 Frankia sp. CgMI4 | reverse complement strand
GATGGATAGCCCGTTCGGCGGATAGCCCGTTCGGCGGATAGATAGTCCCCTAAGTCATGAAGATGTTTCCTTGTAAAGGAATTCGGGCCGCGTGAACGGCGGCGGATCAGTCAGCCGGCGGGTTCGCACTGGTCCGGAGCCGGGCGCCGATCGGGAGCCGGGAGGCAGATCGGGGGCTGGAAGGCCGGTTCCTCCCCGGTTCCTCCCCGACGGCCGGCACCGTTGCCGCGTGGCTGTGACGCAACAGGCCTCAACGAAGCACCCCGTTCGGTTCCACGAATGTTCTACGCCACGTAGGATTGGCACCATGGCGCGCCTGGGTGACCTCGAACGGTCGGTCATGGACGTGTTGTGGGCGAGCGACGACTGGCTGACCGCCCGCGAGGTCGCCGGCCGTCTCCAGCATGAACGCGATCTCGCGTACACCACCGTGCTGACCGTGCTCGAACGGTTGGAACGGAAGGGATTCGTGCGGCGTCAGCGTTCGGCGCGCGCGCATCGCTACGCGGCCAGCGACAGTCGCGAGGCCGTCGTGGCCGAGGCGATGATGGAGGCGCTCGGCACGGCGGACGATCGTGGTTCCGCCCTGGTCCGCTTCGTGGGGTCGGTGTCCGCGGAGGAGGCCGAGATCCTTCGCCGTGCCCTGGAACCCGTCGGTTCCGGGGCACCCGGCATCTTCGTGCCTGGCGCCGAGGCCCCGCGCGCCGAGGATCCGCAGGCCGAGGATCCGCACACGGAGGTCCGGCACGCCGAGGCCCGGCGCGGTCCGGCGATCGGAGACCCGCCCCGCGACGACCCGGAGCAGATCGTCACGGTAGCCACCGACCCGGATCGAACGGCCCAGATTCCGCCCGACCACCGGTAGCGTTAGCCGGGACATGACGACCGCGGCACTTCTCGCCCTGTTCGCGGGCGTGTTGGCCTGGCCGGTCCCACGCCTGCTGGCCGCCGCGCGYTGGCCCTACCGATGTCCACGGGCGGCGATCGTGCTCTGGCAGGCGGTCGGTCTGGCCGGCGGAGTGTCGGCGCTACTCGCGGCGATCGCGTTCACCGTCTCACCGCTGTCCGGCGACACCCCGACCGCCATCGTCGACCATCTCGACAACATCGCGGCCGGCGCGCCGCTGACGGGCCTGGGCCTGATCAACCTCATCGGCCTCGCTGTGGCGGCGGCCTTGGCCTCCCGGCTGTTCGGGGTGCTCGGCACCTCCAGCGCCGCCACCCTTCGCGAGCGTCACCGACACCGCGACCTGGTCGATCTGGCTGGCCGTCGGCATCGCCGGCATGAGACCTGCGTCCCGCCCGGCCATGCGTCCCATCATTCCGGCACAGCCGCGGACTCTGGTGCGGCCACCGACCCTGGCACAACCGCCGACGGCGGGGGCGCAACCGGCTGCTGCCTGTGCGAACACCGGGACCGGGCCGGCATTCTACTGCGTATCCTCGATCATCCCGTCGCGGTCGCCTACTGCGTGCCGGGGGTGCGGCACGCCCGGGTTGTGGTCTCCCGCGGGCTACTGAACACCCTCGACGCCACCGAACTGGACGCCGTGCTCGCCCACGAGGCGGCCCACGTCGCCGGTCGTCACGACCTCGTCATCCAGCCGTTCGTCGCGTGGGAGCGGACCTTCCCGTTCCTGGACCCGGCCAGGGAGGCGACCGCGGCCGTCTCGCTCCTCGTCGAGATGCTCGCCGACGACGCGGCGGCCCGGCAGACAAGCCGCCGATCGCTCGCGCGGGCCTTGGCCCGGCTGGGCGGGGCAAGGGCACCGGTCCCCGCCGGGGCGCTGGGGATCATCGATTCTCCGGCCGCTGTGCTGCCCGCACTCGGCTCCCACGAGCCTACGGCGGTCGGCGTCCGCGATTCCGGCCCGCCCGGCCCGGGCAACCCAGACGCCGGCGGGCCAGACCCCGGCGATGCGGCGCCCGGCGATGCGGCGCCCGGCCAGACACGACCGGTCGGCGGCGGCCCCCGGCGCGGCACGGCCAATCCGGTCATCTCGCGGATCACCCGGCTCCTCGACCCGCCGGAAGTGCCATGGTGGATGCCGCCGTGCGCCTACTTCGGGGCGATCATCGTGCTCGCCGCGCCCCCGCTTATTCTCCTAGTCGGCTGAGTGGAAGGCGATAATCTCTACTTTTTTTATTGACAAGCGGCGGAATGATATCTACTGTCAGCGTCATGAGCCGGCGCCCGCTTCTGGTCTGCCGTGCACACATTGACTTTCATCGCGTCGCGAGCGCGCTCTGTCACCCTTACCATCGATCCCGCTGATCATCAGGCCCCGTTCCGCCGACTGGCATCCGTCACCGTAAGCCCCCGGCGCCCGGTGACGGCACCTGCCGCCTCCTACCCGAGCCGGCCAACGGCCGCCGACCTGATGTCAGCGAAGGGTGGGCCCCTCCCTCCGGTCCACCGTCCCTGTGGTCAGCCGGGCCCCCGGTCCTGACTTTTCCGTGCGTTCCACCTGCCCTGTGTTTGCACGCCTTGCGCGTGCGCGGCGACGAGAGGCCCCGTCGGCCGCGTGGTCGCATCGCGAGGAGGTTCTCCGTGCCCGTACGCGACAAGGCGCCAGTACGCGACAAGATGTCGGCGCGGGAAACGCTGCCGGCGCAGGGARGGCCGCGGGCCGCGGCGGGGGTCGTCTCCAGGCTTGGAGCCGGGAGAACCACTGCCGGCGGCCCAGGCAGCCMAGGCGGCTCCGGCGGCTCCGGCGCCCCCAGTGGTTACGGTGCCCCGGGCGGCCCCGCGGGCTCCGCGGCGGCGATCCTGCGGGCGGTCCTCGACCACGGTCCGGTCGCCCGCACCGCCATCGGGAGGGCAACAGGGCTCAGCCCGGCGGCGGTCTCCCGGCAGACAGCCGGGCTGATCTCCCTGGGTCTGCTCCGAGAGCTTCCCGCCTCCTCGCTGGCTCCCCGGGCCGGGCGGCCGCACGTGCCCCTGGACGTGGACACCGACCTTCATCTGGCCTGCGGGGTGCACATCGCCGTCCCGTTCGTCACCTTCAGCCTTGTCGACCTGCGTGGACAGGTGGTGACGCGGGAGCAGTTGCCGCGGGAGGGGGGCCCGGCGGACGTCCTTCGGATGATCGCCCGACATCTGCCCGACTTCCTCGCCCGGCGCGCCCAGGGCAACCGTGTCCTCGGCCTCGGCGTCGTCACCGGCGGCCGGGTCGACCCCGACCTCGGCGTGGTGATCGAACACGAGCCMCTGGACTGGCATGACGTGCCGGTCCGGGAGGTGCTGGCGGCGGCCATGGGCATGCCGGTGCACGTCGACGGGCACGCCCGCGCCCTGGCCCAGGCGGAGATCCTCTTCGGCGACCCGCGCGCCCGGCGCAGCCTGCTGCAGCTGTTCGTCGGCAACGTGGTCGACGCCGCGTTCGCCACCGACGGATCGGTGCACATCGGACCGCATTCCGCTGCGGGCGGCATCGCTCACCTGCGGCTCGCCGACAGCGACGTCCCGTGCCGCTGCGGCCGGTCGGGCTGCGCGCAGGCGGCGCTGTCGGAACGGACCATGCTGCTGCGGGCGACCCAGGACGGGATCATCTCCCGTCCGGACCTGCAGGTGCTGCTGCACGCCGGGCTCGCCGGCGACCCGCGCGCGCTGTCGCTGTTGCGCGCCAGGCTCCGGCTGGTGGGTCGGATGATCAGCCTGCTCGTGGACATGATGGACCCGGAAATCGTCGTTCTCACCGAGGCCGCCGCGCTCTGCCTGCCGGATCTGTTGGTCGACCTGCACGAGGAGATCGCCGCGCACTCACGTGTGTGCACCGATCCCGAGCGGATGGTGCTGCCGAGCAGCTTCGGCATGAACGTGCTGGCCGTCGCGGCGGGAGCGACCGTCCTCGACGCGGTCCACCGCCGCCCGCACAGTCTGCCCGTCCCGCTGCCCGCCCCGATGCCGTCGCGGACACCATCACGGACACCATCACGGACACCGACAGTCGCCGCAGCCGCCCGCCGGAGGTATTAATTCCACCAGAACACAAAACGTTGACGGCCCGGAAGGGCGAGACCGAAGATTGACCGGTGAGCGACTCCAGGAACGGCGGTACGGGAAGATTTCCCGCAGCCAGCGCTCGTTGTCGCCGATGTTGCCGCCCGGCGTCACGTTCCGCTGTCCGTCGCGACAGAATCCGTAGTCGATCGCAATAGTGCCGATCACGATAGCGCAGGCGTTCCCAGCAC
>NZ_MAQZ01000006.1:0-4563 GCF_001756285.1 Frankia sp. CgMI4 | reverse complement strand
GGTGTATGTGAAACTCATCGAGGCGTGGGGTTCCTTCGGAGTTGCTCTTTGGTCGGAACAACTTCCTACCGGAGCCCCGCGCCTTCATCGTCTCCACCCCCAGGGACGCTCACACCCAGCGACGCTCACGGAGCGTCACCAAACGTTGCAGGGAAAGGCTCAGTGGGTCATTTCCCCTCGGCGAACCAGGGCGCGGCGGTCCGGACGGTGGAGCCGTCCATCGCGGCGGATGGCCCTATGGCCGCCGCCGTCCTGGCCGCCCTCGAGGTCCCGGCGCTCGTGCTCTCAAACGACTTCGGCGATGATCCGGGCGGGGTCCAAATCCAGGCCTGGTTAGAGCGGCACCGGGTGGCCTCCACGGCCCGGCCGGTGCCGGATCAGTCAACGTCGCACATTGTGATCGTGGCCGACGATGACGGCACCCGAACCTGGTTTCCGTACCTGCCCGGGGTACTGGATGGGCTGATGGCCGTGGACCTCACACCGCTGGCCTCGGCATCCTTCGCCTATGTGGACTGCTACCAGCTCATCGAACCAGCAAGCCTCCGCGCCATCGAGGCCGCMCGCCGGGCAGGGGTTCCGCTGCTGCTCAACCTCGGCGGCTCCAGCCTCAGCCCGGAGGTGGCTTCCGCGCTCCGGGATTGGCCGGAACTGCTGGTGATCCAGACGAACGTGGACGACGCCGCGCACGGGGAGGCCCTGGCGACGGCGGCCTCCCTGCGGAGCCAGACCCGGGCCTCCTGGGTGGTGGTCACGGCCGGAGCCTTCGGCGCGGTCGCCCTCAGCGACACCAGCCGGGTATCCGTTCCCGCCTTCGAGATCGTGGTACGGCACACCCACTGCGCCGGCGCGGCCTTTTCCGGCGGCCTTCTCTACGGTCTGCGTCTCGGCTGGCCGATGGGGGAAACCCTGGAGCTGGCAGCGGCCAGCGGAAGCCTTCGCTGCGAGCGTCCCCACCACGAACCCCTTCCGGACCTGGACCAGCTGCGCGCCTTCATCAGTTCCCGCGCTCGTCTGGCTGCCCCGGCCGCTGGCTGACCGAACGAGAAGCCCGCCCCTACGCCGTTGGAGGGGCGGGCTCTTCGGGGTGAACGCGGTTGGTCGGTCTACGGCGGCGGGTGATTAGTCGCTGATGGGCGGCACCTCCTTTGGATGCGGGGGCGTCGGCCGCGCCTCGGCACCGGCAGCGGCCAGGCATGGGGCGGCGGGGCGGTCTAAAACAGGTCCCACTCCCGGAGTGAAGTGGTCAGCTCGTCCAGGCGGTCCCGCGTCAGGCGTTTGCGGGCGGCCTCGGCGGCCGTTTCCTGGGCGGCGCCGAACTGCCACCAGCGCTCCCCAGTCTTCCGGTCCATGACCAGGAAGCGATCTTTGACGGCCGGGCCGCGGATCACCAGCGACACCGTGAACGGCTCCGCCACCACGGYGCGCACCATCGAGTGATGCAGGGCGTAGCTGCTGCCCACCGGTTCCGGCCGCACCACCAGCGCCTTCAGCGCGTCCGGGGCCGGGGCGTCGTCCACGTCCACATTGCCGAAGAGGTGGTGGCGGTACTCCCCGCGCAGCACCAGGCTGGCGTAACTCCAGCGGTGGTTGTGAGGCCGGTCGAAGTAGCCGGGGAGGAAGACGTGCAGCCGGACCCGGACACCAGCGTCATCCTGGTACAGCACGATTTTGTCCAGGATGTCGTAGTGCTCGCACAGGGCCAGCAGTTCCGGCCGCGTCGGCAGGCGGAGCAGGGCTTCCCTCACCGCCTCCGGGTCCTCCGCCACCTGCGCCAGCGCCTTGCGGGTGCCGCTCTCCACGGCGTCGAGGTCGTCCCAGTCCAGTCCCCGGAGGGGCTTGATGATCTCATTCATCAGGGTGTCTCCCTCAGTCCTCGGGCTTGGCGGACGACTTCCACAACCGGCACACCGGCACGATGTCCGGCTCCGCGGCGCAGGAGGAGCCGCCCATGACGACYTCCTCGGCGGGGCAACCGCCCTGGCAGGCGGAGGCCTTGCACCCGCCGCACGCGCTCGTCATCAGCGGTTGGGTGAACAGGTCGAACTCGTTGGCCTCGCGGTTCAACACCACCTGCCCGTCCTGCATCCGGGCGAAGTTGAGGTCCGTGTCGAACAGGTACGAACAGACGTAGCAGCGCCCGTCGGGAAAGATCGAAATGCGGTCCAGCGTCCGGCCGATGCACCCCTGGTATCCCTCCGCCGCATAGCGGCTCATCTGGTTTCGCCGGGCGTAGGTGGGCTGGTACCAGACCCGGGTTTTGTAGGCCGGGGCCACCTGGTTGATGACGTCGCAGTACGTCACCCAGGCTGATGGACCCATCGCCATGTCGGCGTTGCCGTGGCCGGTGCCGATGGTGGAGAAGACGTGGAACTTCACGAGGGACACGCCGATCTCGTCGGCCAGGTCCAACAGCTTCAGGGCGTCGCCCCGGTTGGCCCGGTTGACGGTGCAGATGATCCGGGTGTCGAAGCCGCGTCCGGCCAGCTCCGCCGTCGTCTCCAGAGCCACGTCAAAGGTGCCCTCGCCGCGTACCTGGTCGTGGGTGGCGGCGCTCCCGCCGTCGAGGCTGACCTGGACGTAGGCGAAGTCCGCCGGTTCCAGCTGGCGGAACTTCCGTGCCGCGGGCTTCTGGGCGTTCGTGGTGGTGATGACGTCCTCGTACCCCAGCTGCCGCCCGAGCCGGATGGCCTCGATGTAGTTGGGGTGAAGCGTCGGCTCCCCGCCCAGGATGGTCAGCTTGCTGCCGCCCATCCGTCGCCAGGTCCGCAGCGTMTCCGTGATCTGGGGCAACGGCATCTTCAAGGCGCGCTCCAGTCGTTCGCCCATGTAGCAGTGTTCACAGCGCAGTTGACAGGCCTCGGTGATGTAGAGGTACACATTCCGGAACCGGCCGTAGGCGATCCGGTCAATGTGTTCCGGGGCAGGTGCGTCAGCCCGGCGCGGCATCCGGGCGTGGCCATAGTCGTCCCTCGGGCGCAGGTGGGGAAGATCAAGGAAGGTGGTCATGCGGGGCTGCTCCTGGCGGTGAGGAGGGTGGTAACGGCCTGGGCGGTGTCCTCGGGGGTGGTGCCGCTGTCGAGCGCGTGAACGGTGACGCCGCCACCCGCGAACGCCTCCTTGATCCCGTCAGCGGTCTGGCGGTACCGCTGWAGCCGGGCGCGGAGGAGCCGGGGCGCGTCCCCGCGGCGGGGGTGGAGGATGCCGCCGCACCGCGCGCAGCGCTGGGGGTCGTCGGCGCGGGCCTCGGCGGGGAGGCGGGGGTCACGGATGGGGTCGCGCTCGCAGCGGTGGCAGACCCGGCGGTGATAGGCCCGCCGGTACAGCGTGGTGACGTTCACCGTCAGCTCCACGGCGACGACGGCGCAGCCGGGGGCCGTCTGCCGGAGCGCCGCCAAGAAGTGCCGGACCTGGGCGGCATTGCCGGGGAAGTTGTCGAAGATGACTGTCCCCGTGCCCCCGGCCGTGACCAAGTCCTCC
Organism: Frankia sp. CgMI4; assembly: GCF_001756285.1. Lineage (NCBI taxonomy): Bacteria > Bacillati > Actinomycetota > Actinomycetes > Frankiales > Frankiaceae > Frankia > Frankia sp. CgMI4. The sequence continues at coordinate 1,083 of NZ_MAQZ01000006.1, read as the reverse complement.
AGGTAGGCCCGGAGGGTGGCAATCACGGTGAAGTCGTCAATCCAGCCCAGGCGTTCCGCGCTGGTGGCCGTGGCCGCCAAGATCGTGGTGGGGACGTGCTCACGCAGGCGGAACACGGCGGTGGCCGGGGCCTTGCTGAGCCGCGCCGTCAGCGTGGTCTTGCCAGCGGCCGGAGGTCCGAAGACCGGGACGGCAACCGTGAGGGTCACGGCATCCCCCTTTCGCACCCTGGGGACGGGGATTGAGATGTCCTCAGGGTCCGGCCGGGGATCGTGGAGGACCACGCCTGTGGTTCGTGCCGGGCATACGCGAGACGCATAGACACTGCGCCGGAGGGTGTTACGGTCGGGTCCGGATCGTGCCCAAACGGTTACGGAACGGGGGATGGYCAGGCATGACGACCACGCCTGACCTACGGCACTGCGCCCGGTGCAAACGCCGCCTGGCCGCCGACAACCCGCAGCCCATGTGCGGCACCTGCCAGCGCGCCGTCATCGACGCCCGGGTCCGCCCGCCCGAGGTGCCCCCGGAGTTCTGGGCGCTGGATCAGATGAGCGACGCCCTGGCGACGTGGCACATGGGCCGGGTGATCTTTGCCTACCGGACCCATCCCCACCATGCCCAACCCATCTCTCAGTGGGCGTTCTGCACGCTTTCGCCGGGCCTCAGCTTGAGTTGATCTCTGGGGTGCGGAGTTGATCGTCTTGCGTTCRCCGGCTGGCGCGTTCTGCTGGAAGACATGGCAGAACGCAAGCCGTACCCCAGTGACCTGTCCGATGAGGCGTGGGACCTGATCCGCCCGGTCCTCACCGCGTGGAAGGCCCGGCACCCCTCGGCCAGCGGGCACGAGGGCGGCTACGACATGCGGGAGATCGTGAACGCGGTCCTCTACCAGGCCCGGACCGGCTGCCAGTGGCGCTACCTGCCCCACGACCTGCCCCCGACGTCCGCGGTGTACTACTACTTCGGCCAGTGGCGCGACGACGGCACCACCGAGACGATCCACGACCTGCTGCGCTGGCTGGTCCGTGAGCACCACCGCAGGAAAGCCGACCCGAGCGCGGTCGTGCTGGACTCCCAGAC
>NZ_MAQZ01000005.1:0-5029 GCF_001756285.1 Frankia sp. CgMI4 | reverse complement strand
CGGGCTGCTGCGTTACCTCAACCCTGACACGCGCCCGGTCCTCGCGGCGCTACCCACCCCACAGATCGGCTTCAACTACATGGGCCGCTTCACCGTCGCGCCCAGGGCCCAGGGCGACGAGCAGGCGGACTGGTGGCAGCTCGGTCTGGGCGGCGACACCGGTACCCTGCCCGCCTCCTACGCGCTGGAAGCCGGCGGCGTCGTGCGCGACGGCCCGGCGGGCGCGGAGCTCACCGTCCTGCTGTCCTGGCCCGGCGACCTGTTCGACGAGGCGCGGGTCGCTGCCCTCGCCGAGGGATGGGTGGCGACGCTGACCGGGCTGGCCGAGCACGCCGCGCGCCCCGAGGCGGGCGGGCACACCCCCTCCGACTTCCCGCTGCTCGCCATGGCGCAGGGCGAGCTCGACGTGGTGGCGGCCGAACTAACGCGGAACACGCACGAGAGGAGAGCCCGGTGAGCCAGCTCGACGTGGAGGATCTGTGGCCGCTGTCCCCGCTACAGGAGGGCCTGCTCTTCCAGACGCTCTACGACGGGCGGACCGGCGACGTCTACTCCGGCCAGCGTGACCTTGATCTGACCGGGCCGCTGGACCCGGCGCTGCTGCGGGCGTCCGGGGAGGCCCTGCTGGACCGGCACGCCAACCTGCGGGCCGGGTTCCAGCAGCTCTCCGGCCTGGACCAGYCCGTGCAGGTGATCGCCAGGAAGGTACGGCTGCCGTGGCGTGAGGTCGACCTGGCGCACCTGGCGGAAGAAGCGGCGTTGGAACAGGCCATGCGGCTGGCCGCCGAGGAGCGGGACCGCGGGTTCGATCCGGCGCAGCCGCCACTACTGCGTTTCCTGCTGATCCGGTTCGGTGCGCGGCGCCACCGGCTGGTGCTCACCATCCACCACATCCTGCTGGACGGCTGGTCGCAGCCGATGTTCACGCGGGAGCTGTTCGCCGTCTACCAGGCCGGAGGCACGACGGGCGGGCTGAAGCCGGTCTCGCCGTACCGGGACTACCTGGAGTGGCTCGGCCGCCAGGACCGCCAGGCCGCCCGTGAGGCGTGGCGGGTCGAGCTGGCCGGGACGGACGAGCCGACCCTGGTGGCCCAGCCCGATCCGGTGCGCGAGCCGCAGCCGGCCGAGCGCGTGAACACCTCGGTGAGCCCCGAGCTGACGGCAGCTCTGCGGGCCCTCGCTCGTGGTCATGAGCTGACGATGAACACGGTCGTCCAGGGCGCCTGGGCACTGCTGGTCAGCCGCCTGGCCGGCCGCCGTGACGTGGTGTTCGGCGCGGTGGTGGCGGGCCGCCCGCCCGAACTGCCCAGGGTCGAGGACATGGTAGGCCTGTTCATCAACACCGTGCCGATCCGGGTGCCGCTCGACCCCGCCCAGCCGGTCGCCGAGATGCTTACGGCGCTGCAGGCCCGCCAGACGGCGCTGATGTCCTGCCACTACCTGGGCCTTGCCGAGATCCAGCKGATCACCGGCCCCGGCGCCACCTTCGACACGCTGCTGGCCTACGAGAACTACCCGCTCGACTCGTCGTGGGTCTCCGCGATGGCTGACGACCGCGACCTGACGATCACCCCGGCCGGGGGGCACGAGGCGCCGCACTATCCGCTCGCGCTGGCCGTGGTCCCTGGCCGGGACCGGCTGGAGCTGCGGCTGTCCTACCAGCCCGAGGTGTACGAGCGGGAGATGGCCGAGGGGCTGGCCGCCGCCATGGTGCGGGTGCTGGCGGCGATCGCCGCCGACCCGGCCGCCCGTGTCGGCACGGTCGGCATCCTGGACGAGACGGGCCGGGATCTGGTGATCCGGCGGTGGAACGACACCGCGGTGCCGGTGGACGCCGGGTCGCTGGTCACGGCGTTCGAGCGACGCGTYGCCGAGCATCCGCACGCCGTCGCCATCGACGGGGACGTCACGCTGACCTACCAGGAGCTGAACGCGCGCGCCGACCGGCTCGCCCGTCTGCTGGCCACGCTCGGCGTGGGCACCGAGAGCCTGGTCGGGGTGCTGATGGAGCGGTCGGCCGAGCTGGTGGTGGCGCTGCTCGGGGTGGTGAAGGCGGGCGCCGCCTATGTGCCGCTGGATGCCGCCAACCCGCTGGAGCGGATGAAGGCCGTGATCGCCGAGGCCGCACCCGTGGCGCTGCTGGTCGGCCAGGCCACGATCGACCACCCGATGACCCGCGAGGGCGGCCTGCCCGCCGCCAACATCGTCCGGGTCCCCTCGGAGGTGCCGGCCGGCGACGGCCCCTTCCCGGTTGCCCCGGCCGCGGCCAACCTGGCGTACGTCATGTACACCTCGGGATCGACGGGGGTGCCGAAGGGAGTGGCGGTCACCCACGGCAACGTGGTCGGCTTCTGCCTGGATGGCGCCTGGCCCGCCGAGGTGACCGAGCGGGTCATGGTGCAGGCCAACCACGCCTTCGACGCCTCCACCTACGAGGTGTGGGTGCCGCTGCTGCGCGGCGGCACCGTCGTGGTCGCGCCGGCCGGTGACCTGGATGCCRCCGACCGGGAGCGGTTCATCGCCGCCCACCGGATCACCAACGTCCACGCGACCGCCGGCCTGTTCGCCGCGCTGGGCGAGCAGACCCCGCACATCTTCGCCGGGGTACGCGAGGTGTCGACCGGCGGCGACGTGGTCTCGGCGGCCGCGGTGAGGACTCTGCTGGAGACCCATCCGGACATGGTCGTGCGGTCCACCTACGGGCCGACCGAGACGACCGCCTTCGCCACCCACCTCCCCTTCACCGCGGGCGACCAGGTGCCGGCGTCGGTGCCGATCGGCCGCCCGCTGGACAACACCCGGATCTACGTGCTGGACGGCTTCCTGCAGCCGATCCCGCCCGGCGTCGGGGGAGAACTGTACGTGGCCGGCGGCGGGCTGGCCCGCGGCTACCTGAACCGGCCAGGCCTCACCTCGGAACGCTTCGTGGCCTGCCCCTTCGGCACGCCGGGCGAGCGGATGTACCGGACCGGGGACCTGGCCCGGTGGACCGGTGACGGGCTGCTGGTCTTCCTGGGGCGGGCCGACACGCAGGTGAAGATCCGCGGGTTCCGGATCGAGCTGAGCGAGATCGAGAACGTGCTGTCCGGCTGCCCGGGGGTCGCGCGGGTCGCGGTGGTAGCCCACACCAGCCAGGCCGACCACAGCCAACTGGTCGCCTACGTGGTGCCCGCCGAGGGGGAGAGCGTGACGGGCTCCGCGGTGCGGAGGTACGCGGCGGGACGGCTGCCGGACTACATGGTCCCCGCCGCCGTCGTCCCGCTGGCGGAGCTGCCGCTGACCGGCAACGCCAAGCTGGACCGGGCGGCCCTGCCCGCGCCGGACTTCGGCCGCATGGCGACCGGGCGCGAGCCGCGCACGCCGATCGAGGAGGTGCTGTGCTCGCTGTTCGTCGACGTGCTGAAGCTGGAGTGGATCGGGGCCGACGACAACTTCTTCGAGTTGGGTGGCGACTCCCTGCTGGCGATGCGGCTGCTCGCCCGGGTACGGGCCGTCCTCGACGTCGAGGTGGGAATCCGCACCCTGTTCACCGGCGCCACCCCGGCGGCGGTGGCCCGTGTGGTCGAGGCCGGTGGCCGCTCGCGGCCCGAGCTGGTTGCCGGGGTACGGCCGGACCCGGCGCCGCTGTCGTTCGGCCAGGCCCGGATGTGGTTCCTCAACCAGTTGGAGGAGGGACGGGCGGTCTACAACGTGCCGCTCGCGCTGAAGCTGACCGGGCAGCTCGACCGGTGGGCGCTGCAGGCCGCGCTGGCCGACGTCGCGGCGCGTCACGAAAGCCTGCGGACGGTCTTCCCTGACGTCGACGGCGTGCCGGGTCAGCACCTGCTGGACGAGACGGTGGGCCGCCCGGAACTGGTGATGGTGGCGGTGACCGAGGCGGAGCTGCCGTCGCTGATGGCCGCCGAGTTGGGGCGCGGGTTCGACGTGGRCAGCGAGCCGCCGCTGCGGGTACGGCTGTTCACGCTGTCCCCCCGGGAGCACGTGCTGCTGCTGGTGGCGCACCACATCGCCTCCGACGGCTGGTCGATGGGCGTGCTGGCCCGCGACCTGTCGGTGGCCTACACCGCCAGGCTGCGTGGGCGGGTACCGCAGTGGACCAGATTGCCGGTCCAGTACGCCGACTACGCGGTGTGGCAGCGCGCGGTGCTGGGCGATCTGTCCGACCCGGCGAGCCTGATCAGCGAGCAGCTCGCGTACTGGCGGGAGGCACTCGCCGACATCCCCGCGGAGCTGGCCCTGCCGGTCGACCGCCCGCGCCCGCCGGTGCCGAGCTTCACGGGCGGCGCGGTGCCGATCCGGATCGGCGCGCAGACCCACGAGCGGCTTGTCCGGCTGGCCCGGGGGCGGCGGGCAACGCTGTTCATGGTGGTGCAGGCCGCAGTTGCGCTGCTGCTGTCTCGCCTTGGCGGGGGCAACGACATCCCGATCGGCACCGCAGTGGCGGGCCGGGGCGAGGCCGCCCTGGATGACCTGATCGGCTTCTTCGTCAACACGCTGGTGCTGCGCACCGACGTCGGCGGCGATCCCTCGTTCAACGACCTGGTGGCCCGGGTGCGGGAGCGGAACCTGGCCGCCTACGCCCATCAGGACGTGCCGTTCGAGCGGTTGGTCGAGGAGCTCTACCCGGCCCGCTCGTTGTCGCGGCACCCGCTGTTCCAGGTGTCCCTCGGGTTGCGGAACACCCCGCAGGACACCGGCTGGGAGCTGCCGGGGCTGACCATCCAACCGCACAGGTCCGGGGTCAACGCCGCCAAGTTCGACCTGTCGTTCAGCCTGGCCGAGCACCGTGGCGCCGACGGTGAACCGGCGGGGATCGGTGGGACCGTCGGCTACGCGGCCGACCTGTTCGACCGGCCCACGGTGCAGAAGGTGGCGGAGCGCCTGGTGGCCGTGTTGGACGCGGTGGCCGCCGATCCCGCGTTGCGGGTGAGCCAGGTGCCGGTGTTGGGTGCGGCTGAGTGGGTGCGGGTGGTGGAGGAGTGGAATGACACTGGGGTTGGGGTTGGGGTGGGGACGTTGCCGGGGGTGT
>NZ_MAQZ01000004.1:0-5872 GCF_001756285.1 Frankia sp. CgMI4 | reverse complement strand
CCGCCGAGCCACCATCAGAGACCCTGGGCTCGTCCTCCAGATCATCGCCCTGACCAGCCAAAACAGACTTTGACGGAGCCCTGGTATCCGGGCGTCTTTCTCACGTCCGGCTCTCCCTTCCCCGGACGTGGGAGGGCCTCGGAGGCCTCGGGGCGGGAGGATAAGGATCCCCCCGGGGCGGTCCAGCGGAGTCGGGCAGGTGCCGTCGTTCAGCGTCCCGCGCGGCGRCTGTTCTTCCTGCCGAGGTGTCAACTGCCGCGTATCGTCGCGCAAACGAAAGTACACCGTGTCCTATATCACAGATTCGGGGGCCCGCGGAGTCCGTAGTAGGACGACCTGACGCGGTCTGTGCCGGTGGCACACTGGCCGGGTGACCGACGGGGGCAACACGGACGACGCGACCGGTTCCGATCCGGACTGGGACTTCTTCGTCTCGTACACGGCAGTTGATCGCGAATGGGCGGAGTGGATCTCCTGGCAGCTCGAAGCAGACGGCTACCGCGTCCTCGTCCAAGCCTGGGACTTCGTCCCCGGATCGAACTGGCAGATCCGCATGCAACAAGGCGTCCAACACGCCCGACACACCCTCGCCGTACTCTCCGGCGCCTACCTGACCTCGATCTACGGCCATGCCGAATGGCAAGCCGCCCACGCCGCCGACCCTCACGGCTTCAAACGCAAACTCCTCCCGGTACGGGTCGAAGACTGCCCACGGCCAGGACTCCTCGGCGCCGTCGTCTCCATCGACCTGTTCCACCACGACGCCGACAAAGCCGGCCGACACCTCCTCGACCACGTCCGCCACACCCTCACCGGACGCGCTAAACCCACCACACCCCCCAACTTCCCCACACACCGACCGAACCCACCAACCCACGAACCGGCCTTCCCCGCAAACGAACCCGCACCCACCGACACATCCCCTGACCCGCATGACCAGCAGAGCACCGAAGATCTACTCGCCCACCAACGCCGCACCCTCGGCCCCGATCACACCCACACCCTCGCGACCGCCAACTTGCTCAGGTCGCCCCTGGGCAACCTTGGCGAGCACGCCGCGGCACGCACCCTGTTCGAGGACACCCTCACCCGCCAACGCGCCACCCTCGGCCCCGACCACACCAATACCCTCACGACCGCCATGGCGCTCGGCTGGACCCTGGATCGGCTTGGAAAGCGGCATCTCGGACGTTAGTGATCATTCGGAAAAGATGCCCCCCGGCTGGGTGTATTTGCGCTTTCGGGATCTTCATCGCAGAACCGAAAGTACACCGTGATCTGCGACACAGAACCGAAGTGGATGCGGACGTCCTGCGGCGATCCATACAGGTGGCGACCGTAGTACTTGGTTGGAGTCTCTGGGGATGCCGCCCGACGGTCGGGCCGACTGGGCGCCGAACCTCGCTCGCAGCTCGGTCCGGCTCTCCGTCCCAGCCCTTGGTCTGGCGCTCGCTCCGCACCTCGGGGCTGCCCGCATGGGGTCCGACGACACGAACGGCCATTCCATGAATGGAGGCAGGAAACGGTGACCATGCCGGCAAAAAACGGCGTGGGCGTTTCCTGTGAAACATTCCCATCCGCGCGAAATGCTTGCATGGTGTGGATCTTCAGGGTCTTATGGATGGTGGAAGGTAAGTGAATAGGGCGGCCCGGAGTGGTGTTACCAGCACCAATCTCCGGGCCTTGATCCCAAATCCTGCGTGAACAGGAGTGTGGAACCCATGGCCATGGTGCCATATGGGCCGATCGGTGGCGGTAACCGGTCGGTGACGAGCGTGGATCTCCAGGTGCATCCGGCGGAGTCGGCGGATGTGCATCTTCCGATGCCGGGWCCTCGGTTCTCGGTGATGCGTCCGACCCTGCTGCTTCCGGCCGGGGTGCGGGTGAGCGTGGCCAGTGACATGCCGTACGACGTGGCGGCGCGCTGGTGGGACTCGCTGACGGTCGCGGGGTCGGCGGCGAGCCAGTGGTACTACTCGCAGATCAACGGCTGGCCCGGTGGTCATCGTCGGGACGGGGGCCGGTGATGGCGGGCTCGCTGCGGGCGTTGCACTTCATCCGTCAGGATGCCGGCGGCTACGGCGACCTGGCAGACCAGCGGGCGGTGTTCGCGGTGGCATGTACGGCGCGCGGCTGGCAGGCCGGAGGTGCGGTCCGTCAGATCGGGTCGGGTCCGCACGCCTGGTCGGCGGTCGTCCGGCTCGTCGGGTCGGGGGCGTACGGCGTGGTCGTGGTCGACACGSTGGAACGGCTCGCGGCCACCGAAACCGGGCGGATGGCGGTCCTGGGCCTGCTGCGCCGGACGGGGGTGCGGCTGCTGGTCGCACGCGAACCCCTCGACACCGGCGAYGCGATCGGCCGTGCCCTCGCCGATTCCCTGCTCGACCCGGAGGAACAGCGGACACCGCTCGCGGCATGACCTGACCCACGGCTGAKCAAACCCGGGTTCGGGGGCTTCCACGCCACCCGACCCGGGTTTTGATCTTTCACAGAGCCCCGGCTGAGCTGATCTCCTCCGTCGGTCGGGCGGCGGAGGCGATCAGCGGACGTGCCGCGCCTTCCCCCTCCTCCAGAGTGAGGGCCGGGGTTTGGGGCGGAGCCCCAACAACCAGCAACGGCATTACCCTCGCCGGACCTCGCTCGACCCGTCGACCATCCGCGTGGACCAGCGGCACCCTGACCGCCGATCGTCACGGTCGTCACGGACCCCCTGGCGGGGGGTCTGACGGGCCGACGGGCCGACGGGCCGACGGGCCCACGGGGCGACGCTCCGGCCGGGGTGCCGACCGGAGGGAGGCGGGGCCCCGGCCGGGTGTGGCGATCCCGTAGGCGCGGCGCGCACGGCGACGCGCGGCGCGTGCGGCAGGCCCCCCGCGGCGGCCGAAGGCCGCCCTTGACGGGGTAGAGAACTTTGGCGACGATCTAGATGGTTGGGCCTGCTGGGAGCGCACGGCGCTCGGATGAGACCTGTTCGCCCAGGTCGCGGACGGGTTCGAGCCGTGCCCACTCGGGGTTGGCCACGAGGCGTCGCCAGATTGTCACAGCTCTGGTGACGGTCCTGGGATGGATCTCTTTACCACCCATCGTGACGATGGCCGCGCTGACCGCGGTTGCCGCCTGTTCGGGGTCTGGGTGGGTGCGGTGGATGAAGGCCCGTGCGAGTGCGAGATGGGTGCCGGCGGTGCTGACGTACCGTCCGGTTCCACTGAGCATCGCCAACGACGCGCGGGCGTGCGGCTCGGCTTCGTCGCCCTTGCCAAGGTAGCCGAGGATTACAGYGGTGAAGGCTTTGCCTGCTTCCTCATCGATGGGTGAGGGGCCGGGTTGAAGGGAGCCGCTCCAAACGTGGTCGCGCATGGTCCGCAAGGCGGTTAGTGCTTCGTCTTCGCGGCCGGTGAGGGCGTAGGCGCGGGCCTGTGCGCTGGCAAGGATCGGGACGATATAGGGGTGCGCCTGCGGCTGGGCCTGGGCGGCGATGTCGGCAGCGGTTTCGAACTCGCGGGCGAAGAAGGCCACGGCGGAGCGCATGGCGGCAACCGATCCGGTAAGTAGTGGGTCACCGGCTGCTTGGGCGTGTTGAGCGGCGAGGACGAAGAACGTCAACGCGCCGTCGTCATCGCCCATGTCGAAGGCGAGTCGACCACGGTAGAAGGCGTATTGGCCGGCGAGGAGTTCGAGATCGCGACGGTCGGCGCCGGACACACGGGTTTCAAGGCGGGCTTCGGCGTCATCCCACGCTTGTTCGACAGGTCCGAGAAGGTCTCCACGCGGAGTAGTGGCGTAAATCTGGGTGAGGCGTTGGATGCCCTGGTGGAGCTGGGCGACACTGAGGGGGTCCGGGGTGGACGCGGCGATGGYGCGGGAGATCTGCGCGGCGCGGCTGGTGGCGCCAGTCGTGGCGGTGCTGGCGGCAAGAAGGATGCCGGTGCCGAGTAGGTCACGGCGGCGCGACGGACTCACCTCCTCGCGGGGCGGCCCGCTGCCGGGCTCCGCCTGAGCGGGAACCATGACGGGACGTGGTAGCACGGGCGGCGGGGCTACGGCCTGTGTCTCACGGTAGCGAGTGGGATTCCGGGTCAGCAAATCTTCCACGGAAACGTGAAACATCTCCTCCAACACCCGGCATGCCGCCGGATAGGGCCTGGTGGCGACCTGGCCGGCGATCCACCGTTTCGCCTGCCGGTCGCTGAGTGGCCCCGGCACCCGAAGATCGTTGTTTTCCCGGCTGAGTGTGCGGGCGGTGGTGTCGAAGACACGGCGGAAGTCGTCGCAACTCCAGTTCCGATCATGAAGTAGTCGGGCGAGCATCGTGTCGCTGCGGGGCGGGGCCATCAGCGGTCCTTCCGACTGTCTGGCGGGGTCTGAGGTCCTGGTCAGGTGCCATGTTCCGACCGCCGRCCTCGAATGTCACGGGATGGCATCAGGAAGGCACGGATGGCATGCGGATGCCGTGCCGTGCCGTCATGGTGGCGGCGTTCCCCTGCGCCCCGACGGTCACTGTGATGCCTGGTTCGGTGGCCGATAGTGATGCCCGGCGGTTCTGGTCGGGTTGGCCTTCGTGTCCTCGGCGGGCGCCGTGAACGGTTCCGGGCGGGCTGTTCCACGGGGGTGGGGCCTGCCCGGGGCCACCTTGTTGYGATCACGAGACGAGGGGGGTCCTGGCGTGGGCCGGTGGGAGGACGAGCACTTTGCCCGGTTGGAGTGTGAGGTGCCGGTGCGGGGCCGGGATCGTCTGGCCTGGTGGCGGACGGCGCGGGCTGGCCTGGGGGCGGTGGAGGTGGCCGCGGTGCCGGTCGGCGTGCTCGGGCTGCTGGATGCCCCGGGGGTGGCGGTGCGGCACGGCCGGGTTCCGGCGGGGGCGGGGTTGCTGTTCGAGGCCGGGGAGTGGGCGGTGTTCCTGGCCGGGGTGGGTCGSGGTGAGTTCGGGTTCGCCCGGTTGGCGGCGTTGCCGGTTCCCTCGGTGCCGGTTCCCCCGGCTGCCGGGGCGGGGGCCGGTGATGGGTGAGCAGGCCTGCGCCGGGGGCGGGGCGATGTCCGGTGCCAGGGCTGGTCGGGGGGAACACCCGGGCTGGTCGGAGGCGTGGTCGCGGATCCTGGCCGGTACGGGGGCGGATCAGGCGGCCACGGTGTGGGTGGTGGCGGTGGTCGACGGGCCGGAGCGGGACGTGGACGGGGTGGTGGGCTACTTCGCCACCCCCCGGGACGCGGACCGGCATGCCCGTGCCCACGGATAYGGGGAGTGGCTGGTGGTGCCGGCGTTGGTGCTGCACCGGCCGGATGATCCGGTGGTGATCCTGTGACCGGATGGCCGTTGCTGGTCCTGGACGGCGACGGCGTACTGATCACCAGCTTTCCGCGGGCGGAGTTCGACCGGGCGCACCGGTGGGCGCATGCCCGGGCCGGGGAACCGGTGGTGGAACTGCCCATTCTGGTGGAAGACCTGCTGGTACGGGTGACGTGGACGATCGGGCGGACCTCGTGCACGGCAACCCGCTGGGGAGTGCTGCCGGACGGGCCGGCGGCACCACGGCTGGGCTGTCTGCTCCACGGTGGCGCCCGGTCGGGACGGGAGACACGGTGACCCGGCTGTGGGACGTGCAGGCCGGCAACGTTCCGGACGTGGAGCTCCCCGGTGGCGACGGGCTGCTTCTGGCCGGGCCGGTGCTGGACGTGGACTGTAACCGCGCTGTGCAGGTGAGGGTCCGGCCGGTGGAGGACGGGCCGTTGCTGCCCGCGGCGGTGGCGGCCACGGCACAGGACGGGGTGGCCACGGTGACGGCGCACCCCCGGACCTGCCCGCCGGGGAACACCCGGCTGGCGTTTCTGCTCGGCCGGTACATCCACGGGGACCGGGTGGCGGCCGGGGTGGACA